>CAMAXB010000005.1 GCA_945862035.1 Opitutus sp. GAS368 | reverse complement strand
TCTTCACGAACCTTTTGGGGAATAACGACTTGAAATTTAGGTGAAATCGTAACGGTTTCCATTCGTCATACGGTATGCCGATCGATTGTTCGGTCAATGATCGATTTTCGCCGGGCCCCAGCAAGATCCGCATCGGAAGAGGATCACGGCACCCACGCTTGCCCCGGCGGGAATCGGGGAGAGGTCGAGGACGGAGAACGGAATCATGCCCTACCATGTCCCGCGGAGTCCGCTTTGACAACTGCACCGGTGCACGAGCGAGCAGAGAGCGCCCGCGAATCACGCGAATCGGCACGAATCCAGAAGAGTCACCACAGAATACACGGAACACACGAAATTTCGAACCCAAGCTTCCTGGACTTTTTCCTCTGTTCCATGTGTTCCGTGTATTCCGTGTATTCCGTGGTAAAAAGGTCGTCGATTTTCTCGGAGATTCGCGTGATTCGCGGGCGAGAACTCGGTCTGCCTTTACTTCAGCAATGCCGCCAGCGGCTCGCGGTCGCGGCCCAGAAAAGAAAAATCCGCAGGCATGCAGGGGCTCGCATGCCGGCGGACTTTGGCGGGTGCGCGCGGGGCGGCAACCCTGGAGGGGATCAACCCAGCTTGGCCTTGAAGAAGGCGATCGTGCGCTGCCACGACAGCTCGGCGGCCGCCGCGTCATAGCGCGGCGTCGTGTCGTTGTGGAAGCCGTGGTTCGTCTTCGGATAGAAGTGCGCCTCGTAGGAGACGCCGGCGGCCTTGAGCGCGATCTCATAGGCCGGCCAGCCCGCGTTCACGCGTTCGTCGAGCTCGGCAAAATGGAGCAGTAGGGCACCCTTGATCTTCCGGGCCTCCTCGGCTGCGACCTGACCACCGTAATAGGGCACGGCCGCCTTGACCACGTCGGGCAGACGGGCCGCGAGGTAGTTGGACATGCCGCCGCCGAAGCAGAAGCCGGTCACGCCCACGGTCCCGTTGCACGCGGCATGCGATTGCAGGAAGCGGGTCGCGGCCACGAAGTCCTCGTTGATCTTGGCGCGCTCGAGTTTGGACTGCATCTCGCGGCCCTGATCGTCGGTGCCCGGGTAGCCGCCGAGCGGCCAGAGGGCATCCGGACCGAAGGCGACAAAACCGGCGACCGCCAGGCGCTTGACCACGTCTTCGATGTAGGGATTCAGGCCGCGATTCTCGTGGACGACGATGACGCCCGGCAGCTTGCCCGTCGCACCCGCCGGCTTCGCGAAGAGCCCGCGCATCTCGCCATGGCCGTCCGGGGAGGGGTACTTGAGGTACTCGGTCTGCACGCGGGGATCACCCGCCGGAACCTGCGCGGCGAAGGCGTACTTCGGGCTGAGCGCCTCAAGGATGGCGACGGCGGTCAGGCCGCCCACCGCAAACTTGCCGGCGCGGTCGAGGAAGGTGCGGCGGTCGAGCAGGCCGTGCGCGTAACGATCGTAGAGATTGAGCAGTTCCTGGTCGAAGTCGTAGGCGGTCGGACGGGAGGGCGTGGAGGTGGACATGGGGGCGAATTTGCGGTTACGCAGAACGAGACAGAGCCAAGCGGAACGGACCGCGAACGCAATTCAGTGCTCGGGACTCGCCTCCGAGCGGACGTTCCGTTGAATTGAGAGCCATGTCGTCTCCTGATTCTTCCTTGAATTGTCCCTGTGGCTCCGGAAAGCCCCTTGCCGATTGCTGCGGTGCGGTGATCGCCGGCCACCGGCCGGCCGCGACTGCCGAGGAACTGATGCGCTCGCGCTACACGGCGCACGTCATCAACGACGAGCGCTACCTGCACCTCACTTTTCAGGGAACGGCCCATCGACCCTTCGTCGCCTCCGGGGAGGCCCCGCCAACGAAGTGGACGCGTCTGGTCATCCACCGCCACGAACCCGGAGCCAAGCCGGACACGGCGACGGTCGAGTTCTCCGCGTATTACGAGGATCAAGGCGTGGTGGGCGTGCTGGAGGAGAAGGCGGAATTTCAGCGGACCAACGGTGCCTGGATCTACACCCGGGCGCTGCGTCAGGGACCGGCCCCGGTGCGGGCGGCCGGGCCCAAGGTGGGGCGCAACGATCCCTGCCCCTGCGGCAGCGGAAAAAAGCACAAGCAGTGCTGCCTTCGGGCCGCCTGAGGCGAACTTGCGGTCCGATGTGGCTGGGGTCGGTGACCCCGGTGCCTTGGGATTTGCTTCATCCCTTGCAGACCGGGGTCAGGGACCCCGGCTACAACCGGATCCGCGCTATTGGACCGGCGCGATCCGGGCGATGCGGTTCGGCAGCATCGCGTAGAGGGCGCCATCGGGGCCCCCGACCACGTGGCGGATGCGGCCAAGACCCTTGAAAATGATCTCCTGCTTCACCACCTGGCCATCCTTGATTTCCAGCCGACGGAGTTCCTCCGCCGCGAGGCTGGAGATGAAGAGGTGATTCTTCCACTGCGGGAAAAGGTCGCCGGTATAGAAGTTCATGCCGCAGACAGCGAGCGAAGGCACCCAATAGGTGATCGGCTGCTCCATGCCCTCCTTGTGCGTCAGCTCGGTGATGCCGGCGCCGCTGTACTCGATCCCGTAGGTGATGACGGGCCAGCCATAGTTGCGCCCCTTTTCCACGTGATTGAGTTCGTCGCCCCCGCGCGGCCCGTGCTCCAAGTCGTAGAGTGCGCCCGTGACCGGGTGGAAGGCCAGCCCCTGCGGATTGCGATGACCGAAGGACCAGATCGATTGCACCGCATCGGCCTGGCCGACGAAGGGATTGCCGGCCGGGATGCGGCCGTCGTCATGCAGGCGATGGACCTTGCCGTTGGGGCGAGTGACATCTTGGGCGTGGTCGCGCTGCCCGCGTTCGCCAACGGAGAAGAAGAGCATGCCGTCGCGATCAAAGACCATGCGGCCACCCCAGTGGACGCGTGCGGAGGCCGGGATGTAGAGATCCGCGCGGGCCTGGAAGATCGTCTGCACGTCGACCAATTCATTCCCCTGCAGCTTGCCGCGGACGATCCGCGTCATGCTGCCACCCTCACCGGGATCGGCGAAGGCGAAGTAGATCCAGCCGTTCTGCGCGTACTGGGGATGAGGCACGACATCGTAAAGACCACCCTGACCCTGATTGAAGATCTCCGGCAGGCCCTTGATCGGTTCAGCCGCACGCTGGCCGTTTTCGATCACGTAGAGCGCGCCCTTTTTCTCCGTGACGATCGCCCGATCCGCCGAGAGGAAGGCGAGCGAGTAAGGCTCATCCAAGCCGCCCACCCAAGTGTTCAGCTGGTAGGTGTGCAGTTCGCTCTGGACCGAGATCGAGTCGGCCGGCGCCGGGAAAGTGATCTGGCCGTTCTGGAACTTGGTCCGCTGCTCCTGCAGGTAGATGACCATCGCGCGGACATCCTTGTCCTCCATGACCTGCCCCCAGGCTGGCATGCCCTTCTCGGGAACCCCGTCACGAATCGCGCGCGCCAGGCTTTCCGGATCACCGCCCACGGACCACACATCATCAAGCATGGATGGCGCGGATCCGCCTTGGAGATTGGCGCCGTGGCAGCTGGCGCAGTTCTGCGCATAGCTGTCGGCGACCTGGCCGGTGCGAAACTGCTGGGCATGGGCGGAGCAGGTGAAAGCAAGCGCGGCCAAAGTCGCGACAAGCAACGCCGTGCGGGGGGTGGGAAGCGAGGCAGGGGGCATGGGCCTCAAGTGGAGCAGGATGCGAAGCGAAGGCGAGTCTCCGCCTCAGCAAACGGGGTTTCAACGGCCAGCGGTGCGAACCGGGCGGGAAACCCAACCAGCCTACCCGATCCGGCACGGCGACGCTTGTTGCTCCGGGCAGTCTGGGTGGGAAATCGGGTAGCCCCGCCGCCGCGCACGGTCTCAGCTGGCGGACCGCGCGCTTGCCTGAGTCCGGTGGGCCAGAGGCGTCAGCCCGTACGCGGCCTTGAAGCTGTGGTGAAAATGAGAGAGCCCCTCGAATCCGCTCTCGAAGGCGACGGCCATGAGCACCGCCAGCTGGATCTTGCCCCCTTCGACGTGCCCTATCTGCGCAGGAGGAATGGGTGGAAAGCACCCCCTTGCCGGCAACCCTGGCGCGCGGAGCTGATCTGGTCGCCTGAGCCGACCACCTCGTCTTCATTTTTCCGCTCGGCTCGGCGCGATGCCCGTGCGGGTGAAGGCCTTCCTTGAGCATACCCTGCAACCGCTGCCCGGCACCCCATGGGGCCGGAGTTGATTCCGCGGGAACGGCTCGGCGGCAAATCCTCGCGCGTCTTCGTGACGATGGGTCGGGCCGGAGGGTTGTGAAGCCGGTGGCCCCGGCCGCCCGGGATGCGCGAAATTCAGCATGGCATCCTCCCTGCCTGCGGTACCAACCCGGTGGAAGTGATCCTGGTCGCGTCTGGCGAAGGCGATCCCGCGGGCCGCGAGAAGGGAAAGGCCACGGCGCGCGAACTCATGCGCGAGAGCCCCCCGAGCGCTAACCCGCGGTCAGCGCTGGTCGGAGCGCCCGAACATGCCGCCAAAGAAGTCACCCGGCAGCCAGCTCGGCGCGACCGGGTCCTCCGCAACCTTGCGCACCACCGCCTCGGAGAGGACGGCGAAGGCGGCCGCGGACGGCCAATCAATCACCTGGCTCAGGTCGTCCCCGGGCTTGTGGTAGCGGTTGCGCCGGAAATCGGCGTGGAGCGCCGCAAGGTCGACCGCCGGATCCGGCGAAAGTGTGCCTGCCCCGAGATAGAGCGCCGGGACTCCGGCGCGCACGAAGGCGTACTGGTCGCTCCGCACGAAGATCACTTCCTCGGGGGTCGGATCAGGACTGACCGTGAATCCCCGCGCCGCCGCAGCGGCGCGCACGACGGCGCCGAGGGTTGAATGCTCCTCGCCGCGGGCGATCACATCCCGCACCGGGGCAGGGAAAAGACTCATGTCGATGTTGAGGTTGGCCGCGTAATGCGTGATGCCTGCGGGCGGGTGGGCCGCGAGGTGGTCGGCCCCGAGGAGGCCCTTCTCCTCGCCGGTGAGCGCGGCAAACAGGATCGAGCGCCGCGGCGCGGGGCCCACCGCCATTTGCTCGGCCATGGCCAGAATGATGCCCGTGCCGATCGCGTTGTCATAGGCTCCGTTGTAGATGAGATCCCCCCCGGCGCCGGCGCCCACCCCGAGGTGGTCCAGGTGCGAGGTGATCACGATCGGTTCAGCGGCGAGCGACGGATCGCTGCCGCGGATGAGGCCGAGCACATTGGCGCTGGACACGCGTGCGGTGGTGGCCTGCCCGGCCAAGGTGATCTCCACGCCGAGCGCGAAGGCCTGCGGTTCACCCCGCTCACTGGCCGCGAACGCCTCGGCCGCAGTGCGCGGCGCCTTCACGAAAAGTTTGCCGGCCGCGGTGACATTGACGCCGCCCGTGGCGCGCAACTCGGGGTAGTCATCCATCAGCGCGCCGTTCGGCGCGATCAGCCGCATGCGCGGGAAACTGGAGCCGGCGAGAATCGCGGCCCACGGCGAGCGCGCCGCCTCGCGCGGTGTGAACACCGTGATCATCGCCACCGCTCCGCGGCGGGCGAGCTCGGCGGATTTCTCCCGGTTGAAATGGGCGCGGGCCGTGACGGGAAGCTTGTCGGGCGAGCCGGCCAGCATGACCGCGACCTTGCCCTTAAGATCAATCGTGCCGAAGTCGTCGTAGCCGAACTCCGGCGCGTGCACCCCGAAACCGACGAAGACCGCCGGGGCCGTGACCGCGACCTCGGTCGCGGATACCGTGGGCCGCACGATCATCTCGCCGAGCGGCTCCAGCGCAGTTTCAACGCCGTCCGCCCGCACCGTGAGGCGGCCCTGCGAGAGGTCGGAACGCGACTCGAGAAAACTGACCGGCTGGAAATAGCTGCCCCGGTCGCCCGCCGGCTCCAGACCGAGCCGCGAGAACTGCGCGGCCACGTACAGCGCCGCCAACTCATGCCCGCGGGCGGCGGTACCGCGGCCCTCCAGCAAATCGTCGGCCAGAAAGACGGTATGCGCCCGCACGCGCATGAGCGCGGCGACCTCCGCCCCATCCGGGACGACGGCCGCGGGCAAAGCCGCGGGGAGAATCGACCCAAGCAGAACGAAAAGCACAGAGTGTACCGGGAGGCGCATACCTGAAACCTGCAAATCTCGGACCCAGCCGCAAGCGCGGTTCATCGCCCGCAGTGGAAGTGCCTGGCAGGTCCGCCCACGCTGCGCATGGTTTGATTGTCCGCTGCCACCCCTCCTGCGCGCCGATTCGCCCGAGCCGTTTCCGTTCCCCACCCCCTTGTCTGATGATTCTCCTGCCGCTGCTCCGGGTCGCTTCCCTCATCCCGCCCTCAGATCGTCCGACCCGAAGGCGTTCGCGCGATCGGGCTCTTGACCACGCCGTCGCCGGGCTTCAGCCGGGTGGCCAGGTCCACCACCCCCGCGTCGACCCAGCGGCGGAGCTGGATCTCGATCATCACGGTCTGGTTGGGCTCGAAGAAGCGCTTCAACGCCGAGAGCGTCCCGCGATAGCTCAGCCGCCGGTAGTGCGCGAAGCCGGAGGTCGGACGAGCCACAATCTCGAACCCGAACTTGTCGGCGAGGGCAGGCGTCTGCAGGCCGGCGATCATCCGGTCGTAGTTCAAATAGTAGGTCAGCTTTCCCGGGCGGCGCTGGTTGCGCTGGCGGTCAACGAAGAACCCGGACGGCAAGTGATTCGGATCATACTGGGGGCCGGCGGTAAAGAGCAGGTCGTAGTCCGTGAGCTCGTTGCCGCGGTCGTCAGTCAGGCGAAACACCAGCATGCAGTAGCGGTCGGTTTCGAAGGTGCGCTTGACGAGGAAGAGCTGCTGGACCGTTTGCCGCCGCTCCTTTTCCTGCGTTGCCGCGGTGAGCGCCGCAAATTCCGTCGCGGCCCGCGCATAGGCCGCGGCGCTGGACACCTGCAGGCAGCGCAGCACGGCCTTCACCGTCGGATGCGAGCCATCATCCATCGGCGACACGCTGCCCATGATCCCAATCTTCGTGCCCGAGTGGGAGAGCCCCGGGAGGACGCCGAGCACGGTGCGCTCGCTGTGCCCGTCCTTGGCGATCTCGATCCGGTCAGCGTCCACCTGCACCAGCCGCACAAGGCCATAGTTCAGATTGGCCGCCGCGACCCGCACCACGCCATCCGATCCGGCCTCGTCGGTGTAGGCGTTGAGGTTGTCGTAGAACTCACGGTCAATCCTCTGTCCGGTGAGGACGAAGGGATAGACGCCCCCCTTGACCAGCCGCAGCGCGAGCCACCGCGTGTTGAGCGCCCAGGATTGTTCGCTCCCGAGTTCCAGCCAGTCGAGCACGCCGGTCCCGGGTTCGACCCCGCCAAGGAAGAACTTCATGCGCGACAGGCGTCCCTTGCCAAGCTGCGCGAGGGCCGAGCCGTGATTGGCCGGGGCCAGCATGATGAGATGCCCCAGTGGGCAGCGTTCCGGCCGCAACCGGTAGTAAAGGTCGATCCACGCGCGCACCACCGGCCCGCCGGTTGAGTGGGTGATGCAGGCGAAGCGCTCGCCCCGGCCGAGCTGCGGCAACACCTCCGCCGCGAGCGCCGCCTGCAATCCGCGCGCGAGGTCGTCGACTTTGGTCTCGTCGGCAAAGCTCACGTACTTGCCGAGGTGCAGGTGACTCGCGTCCAGCGCGATTCCGGCGGTCGCCGCGTGCCGGGTCAGCGCCGCGGGCAGCCCGCCATAGGTGTCGGTGTTGAGGACGCTCCAGCCGTGGATGAAAACCAGGCGCATAGTCGGCAAGCTCAGGGTTGGAGGATGGGCGGAAAGAGTTGTCGGAGACCGGCCTCGACTGCGGCGGGTTGAACCGTGAAATGATCTCCTTGCCAAGGCAACCTTACCCGCGCCCGCGCGCTTGCCTCGGCCGGCAGCACCAGACAGCTTGCTTCACCCGACCGCCTTTCACCCCTGCTCCGGAACCGTCGCCGCGCCCGTGCGCCTGCTCCACTGGCGCGGGACGTGCTCCCTTCCCTCTTCCCTCATGAACCGATCCCCGCTCCGTTCCTGCCTGCTCGCCTCAACCCTCGCGGTGTCGACCGCTCTGGCCCAGATGTCCGGCCCGCCGCCCGCGGCCCCCGCCCCCACCCCCACAACAGACGCCGAACGTCACCGTCTCGATGTGCTCGAGCGAAAGATCGAGTCACTGATGTGGTCGGATCAAGTGGGTGACATCGCACGCATCGACACCGTGCGCTACACCTCGAAACCCAATCGCACGAAGAACCCGACCGGCCAGGGTGCCGGCAACCCCCTGATCATCCCCGCGTACACGTTCGTGCCGAAATCACTCGGCGACAAAAAGGCCCCTCTCATCATCTTCGTGCATCAGGGCATCCACGCGCAGTTCGATACGATGGACGCCCACATCGTCCGGGAACTGATCGCGCAGGGCTATGTGATCGTCGCCCCCGACTATCGCGGCAGCACCGGCTACGGCGCCGGTTTCTACAATCAGATCGACTACGGCGGGACCGAGATCGACGACACCTACGAGGGACGCAACTGGGCGATCGAGAACATGCCCAATGTCGATCCCGAGCGGGTCGGCATCATCGGCTGGAGCCACGGCGGGTATCACGCCCTGCTGAATATCTTCCGCTGGCCGGACGCCTACAAGGTGGCCTACGCCGGCGTGCCCGTGAGCGACCTCGTCCAGCGCATGGGTTACAAGACCCAGAGCTACCGGGACACCTTCGCGAGCTTCATCGGCAAGCAGGCATCCGAGGATCCCATGGAGTACCGCCGCCGCTCCCCCGTCTACCACGCGGACAAGCTGGCCACTCCGCTGCTGATCCACGCCAACACCAATGACGAGGATGTGAACGTGATGGAGGTCGAGCACCTCATCACCGCCCTCAGGGCCGCCGGCAAGAAATTTGACTACAAGATCTACGAGGATGCGCCCGGCGGCCACGTCTTCAACCGGCTGGACACCAAGCTCGCCAAGGAGTCCCGCCAGGAGATTTACACCTTTCTCGCCGGCTACCTGAAGCCGGGAACCTGAACGGCGCGGGGCCGGTCAACCCGGGGCAACCGACACCGCAGACCCATCGATCGGTGCTGCCGCCCCGTCTTTCCTGCCCGTCTTTCCATCCCTACCATGAACGCCTCCCGCAACCGCCTCCGCATCCGCGCCGGCCTGGTGGGCGCAGTCGCGCTAGGACTGGGCGGGCTGGCCTGGTTCTCCCGGGCTCCGGAAAGCGCGCCCGTCCCGCCGGCGCCACCGCCTCGGATGCTGCCTGCACCCTTGCCCGTCATCCCCGCCGCGACAGACCTGAACGGACCTTTGGCGGAGAACGCCGCCGCGATCAGGGATTGGCGCACCCACTCGCCCGAGACCTTCACCCTCCAACTGACTCCGGACCTGCGGGTTCCGTTCCGCGTCACCCAACTGGAGGCCGGCGACCGCCGTACGGTGATGACCGCGCGCATCGACGGCGCTTTGCGGGAGCAGCCGGGGTTGGAGGGCGCCTTCCTCGTCGGCACCGCGACCGCAAGCGATCGTTGGGATGCCGTCGCGGTTTTCCCGGGCATGGAGTACCGCATCCGCGTCCGCGGCGCGGAGGTCTCGATCGAGGAAGCCCCGACTGAACCCCTGCTCTGTCTCGCCGAGGGGGACGCGCAGGCGGAGGCCCTGACGACGGCGACGGACGCGGCCCTTCCCGCGACCGAGAGCACGCCCACGGTGGACGTACTCGTCTTGGTCAACGCCCAAGCGCTGGCCGAACGGAACAACGACCTCCTCCGCATCGACGCCGATTGCGCCAACTACGTCGCGGCCAGCAACGCCGTCCTCGAGAACTCCCGCATCACCGCGTTTGTCTGGCGCTACCTGCTTGTGCTGCCGGCGCCCGCCTACCCCACCGACAATGTGCTGGAGAACGACCTCGAGGCGATGCGGCGGGGCACTGCGCTGGCCGCACACATCGCCGCGCTCAAGCCTCAGTACGGCGCCGATCAGGTGATGATGCTGGCGGGTGGACTAAAGACGGATGCCGCGGGCTATGCCTATGTCGGCGGCAGCAGCAACCTGTCCGCGATGAACTATCCCTTTCCCACCTTCACGAATGGCAACCGCTCAACGGTCACCACCTCCTACTTCACCTTCTGCCATGAGCTCGCCCATAATTTCGGGGCACGCCATTCGCGCTTCTCCAGCGATTCGAACGCTTCCGACGGGGACAACCGTTATCACTACGGCCACCGCTTCACCGATCCGCAGAGCAATTCCAATCCCGTCGAAACCGTCGGCACCGTGATGGCGACCGGCAGCAGTTACCGCATTCCTTACTATTCGCATCCTGAGATCACGTTTCGCGGCGTGCCCCTCGGCGTGGCGGTCGACCAACCACGCGCCGCCCACAATGCCCGCTCCATCGCGGAACGCGCCCCGACGATGGTCGCGAGTGCGACGGCGGTGGAAAAGCCCGTGATCACCCGTCAGCCGACCAACGTTCAGGCCACGGCGGGACAGGCCGCCAGTCTGGCCGTCACCGCTAGCGGCAACGGGCTCACCTACCGCTGGTCCAAGGACGGCGCTGCCCTCGCCAATGCCACGTCGCGCACGCTGAACTTCGCCGCCATCGCACTCGCGGACGCCGGGGTCTACACGGTCACCGTGTCCAACTTTCTCGGTGCGGTCACCAGCACGCCGGCCACCGTCGCAGTGGCCGCTCCGGTCGTCGCGGCGCCGCCCGCTCCCCCCATCGCGCCGGCCGCAACTCCGGCCGCGGCGGGCTCCGGCGGTAGGGGTGGCGGCGGCTCCCTGAGCGGGCCCTTCCTGTCGGCCCTGCTGCTGCTGACGCTTCTTCGCCGGCTGACGATCACCGCTCGCGGCTGACCCCGACCTCCGGCAACAGGCCGGCCAGCAGTCCGATCAGCGGCAGGAAACTCACCAGCGCAAACACCTGCTGGATACCCGTTTGGTCCGCGAGCATGCCAAGCAAGGCGGAGCCGATGCCCGCGATGCCGAACGCTAGCCCGAAGAAAAGGCCCGCAATCAGGCCCACCTTGCCCGGCACCAGTTCCTGCGCATAGACAAGCATCGCGGAAAAAGCAGATGCCAATATCACCCCGATAATGACCGTGAGCCCGGCGGTCAGCGCGAGGCCGACGTGGGGAATCAGCAGCGCGAAGGGAGCCACGCCCAGAATCGAGGCCCAGATCACGCGCTTGCGTCCGACCCGATCGCCGACCGGCCCGCCGATGATGGTGCCCGCCGCCACTGCGAAGAGGAACAGGAAGAGATAGATCTGCGACCCGGCCACCGACAGACCGAAGCGGTCGATCAGGTAGAACGTGTAGTAATTGGTGAAGGTCACCAGGTAGATGTACTTGGAGAACAGCAGGGCCACGAGCACCGCCATCGCCCGGCCGAGCTGTGCGCGCGAAAGACGCGCGGGCGCAACCGCACCGACCTGCGGAGGTCGGGTGAGATGACGCCGGTACCACGCCGACAAGCGCGCAAGCAGCACGAGCGCCACCGCCGCCAGGACACCAAACCACAGGATGTGGATCTGCCCGCGCGGCATCACGATCAACGCGGCCAGCAGCGGCCCCAGCGAGGTTCCAAGATTTCCGCCGACCTGGAAGAGCGACTGCGCCAATCCATGCTTCCCGCCCGAGGCCAGCCGCGCCAGCCGGGACGCCTCGGGGTGAAAGATGGCCGACCCGGTGCCGATCAGCACCGCCGACACCAGAATCACCGGGTAGCTCCACGCCAGGGCCAGCAGCGTCAACCCGGCCAGCGTCAATCCCATGCCGACGACCAGGGAATAAGGGAGGGGCCGGCGATCCGTGTAACTTCCGACCAACGGTTGCAGGATCGACGCCGTGCCCTGGTAAACCAAGGTGATCAGACCGATCTGCGTAAAGCTCAGTTCAAACGAAGTCTTTAACAATGGATAGACCGACGGCACCACCGCCTGGATGATGTCGTTGAGCAGGTGAGAAATGCTCAGCGCCAGCAGCACGTTCATCGCCGTCGGGTCCGGGGAGGACGGCGCGGCGGGTGCGGGGTGGGAGCGAGTCATCGGTCCCTACGCGTAGGAGATCCGGCCGCAAACGCCACTCCCCTTTGGCCACATCGTCTCGTTCACGCGGGCGAACTTTCGGCCGGAAAGTTCGCGATTTCGTGATCGTCCTGATATCTATTAAGCCTCAGGTTATCCCCTTTTACCCCACCCGGCCAGTCCGCGCCCCATCGCTTTTCGTATGCGTCTTTCCATCGTGCTCCGACCCCTCGCCCCCGCGCTGGCCCTCGCCACCCTGATCACCCCGCTCCCCGCGGCCCAGCCACCCGCCGCCACCGGCGAGTTGGTTCTGCACAAGTGGTCAGGCGACCTCAACGTACCCGACCCCGTGGCGGCCGCAGTGGATCCACAGGGGCGCGTCTACATCGCGGCCACCACCCGCCGCAAGGTGGGGGATCTCGACATCCGCGAGCATCGCATGTGGACCGCGGCCGATGTCCGCCTCGACAGCGTCGAGGCCAAGCGTCGCTTCTATCGCGAGACCCTCGCCCCGGGCAACACGCCGCGCGCGCGCGGCGGGCTCGACGACCACAACCAGGACGGCTCGATCGACTGGCAGGACCTCACGCACCACACGGAGCGCATCTACCAGTTGCGCGACACCGACGGCGACGGCACCGCCGACCAGATGACCGTGTTTGCCGAGGGTTTTAACACCGAGGTGACCGGCATCGCCGCCGGCGTGATGTGGCATGATGGCTGGGTCTACGCGACGATCGCACCGGATGTGTGGCGCCTGAAGGACACAGACGACGACGGCGTGGCCGATATCCGCGAGATCGTCGCGACCGGCTTCGGCATCCACATCGCCTACGCCGGCCATGACATGCATGGGCTCACCGTGGGGCCCGACGGCCGGATCTATTGGAGCATCGGCGACAAGGGCTCCAACGTGACCTCCCGCGAGGGCAAGCAGTTCTACTATCCCAACGAGGGCGCGGTGTTTCGCGCCGAGCCCGACGGTTCCGGTTTTGAGGTCTTCGCCCGCGGCCTGCGCAATCCGCAGGAACCGGCCTTCGACGACTTCGGCAATCTCTTCTCCGTCGACAACGACGCGGATCAGCAGGGCGAGCGCGAGCGCTTCGTCTACATCCTCGAGGGCAGCGACACCGGCTGGCGCGCCAATTTCCAGTACATGGCCATGGGCAGCCCGTGGATGCGCGAGGGCCTGTGGAAGCCCACGTTCGACGGTCAGGCCGCGTACCTGCTGCCCTCAATCCAGAGCTACTCCGACGGGCCCGCCGGCTTTCGCTTCGAACCCGGCACCGCCCTCGGCGAGGCCCAGCGCGGCAATCTGATCCTCACGGAGTTTCCTTCCGGTAAGATCCGCGGCTTCCGCGCGGAGTCCGACGGCGCAACGTTCAAGATGACGAATGAGCGCATCATGAGCACGGGCGTGATGGGCATCGGCCTCAGCTGGCATCCCGATGGCTCGCTCATCATGGTCGACTGGATCGGCGGTTACCCGCTCGACGGGCTCGGCGCAGTTTGGAAGGTCGACGCCGCCCAGGGACGCGACGAGGCCGCGCGCCGCGAGACCTTCGCGCTGCTCAAGGCGGGATTCTCCGGGCTCGAGGAGCCACGCCTCACCACCCTCCTCTCCCACCGCGACCAGCGCGTCCGCCAAGGCGCCCAGCTCGAGCTGGCGAAGCGCGGCCGCGGAGATGCCTTCCTCGCAATTGCCCGCAATCCCCAAGCCTCCCTGCTCTCCCGCGTGCACAGCGTCTGGGGCTATGGCCAGCTCATCCGCCGTCAGGCCGCCGACGCGACCGCGCTCCGCACCCTGCTCACGGATCCGCAGATGCAGATTCGAAACCAGACCGTCAAGGTGCTCGGCGATGCCGCCCACGCGCGCACCCTCGCCGATGCCGTCATCCCGCTACTCAACGATCCCGAGCCACCCGTCCGGGCCCAAGCGGCCATCACGCTCGGCAAGTGGCAGGTGCCGACCGCGGTGTCCGCGCTCCTGACCATGGCCGCTCGCGATGGCAACGACCCGACGCTGCGCAGCGCGGTCGCGGTCGGTCTGGCCGGTTCGGCCGACGCCGAGGAACTCGCGGCCCAAGCCCGGCACGACTCCGTTATCGTCCGCCTGATCAGCGTCGTTGCACTCCGCCGCCAGGCCTCACCCGCCGTGAGCGCCTTCCTGCAGGACGCCAATCCCCGCGTTGTCGAGGAGGCGGCTCGCGCCATCCACGACGACACGTCCATCCCGGCTGCCCTGCCTGCCCTCGCCGCCCTCCTCTCGCCCACGGGGACAAGCGAGATTGTCCAGCGCCGGGCGCTCAACGCGAGTTTCCGGCTCGGTACCGCCGAGGACGCCGGACGCATCGCCGACTTCGCGCTCAATGCCACCACCCCCGTTGAGCTGCGCCGCGAGGCGCTCTCCATGCTGCGCCAGTGGACGCAGCCGCCCGAGCTCGATCTCGTCGATGGCTGGGCCCGCACGCTGCAACAGGCTCCCTGCGGCGAGGTCCTCAATGGCAAGGCCAACGCCCTGCTCGCCCTGACCGATCCCGCCCTCAAGACCCTTGCCATCGAGGTCTTCATCGCACACCAGCTCTCCGCCGGGCCGGAGCAGATTGCCGCGATCGTGGCGGACCCCACCGCGCCGGATCCGCTTCGCGCGGAGGCGCTCCGCTTCCTCGCCGCCCGTTTCGGCGACCATGCCGCCACCAACCAAGCGCTGGATCTCGCGCTCGGTGCCACGGCCCCGGATTCCCTCGCCGAGGCGGCGCTCGCCCTTCTGCTGCCCCACCAGCCCGACCGGCTGGCCCGTGAGGCGCGCACCTTCCTCACGACCCGCGGCCTCCCCGCCCGTCAGCGCGCCATCACGCTTCTTGCCGAGGCCGCCCAGCCGGCCACGGACGCCGTCCTCGCCGAGCAGGCCGGCACCCTTGGCGCGGGCAAGCTCCCCAACGCGCTCGAGCTCGACGTGATCGAGGCCCTCGGGGCGCGCGCCGAGGCTCAGCCCGCCCTCGGCGCCCAGCTCAAGGCGCACCTCGCCTCGCCCGGCGCCCAGCGCCGCTCCGAACTCCTCGCCGGCGGCAATGTCATCGCCGGTCGCGAGATCGCCCAGAACCACCTCGGAGCAAACTGCGTGGCCTGCCACCGGCTGGAATCCCCGCAGGGCAGCGCCGTCGGTCCCGTGCTCCGCGGAATCGGGCGCCAGCGCGATGCGGCCTCCCTCCTTCAATCCCTGATCGAGCCCAGCGCCGTCGTGGTGCCCGGCTACGGACTGGTGACTGTCACCTTGAACTCCGGCGACGTCGTTGCGGGAACCTTGCTCAAGGAAAACGCGGACATGGTCGTCGTTCGCCTCGGCGACAGCACCGAGCAGTCAATCGCGCGCACGTCCATCCGGACCTTCGACTCGCCGATCTCCATCATGCCGGCGATGGAGGGAATCCTGACCCCCCGGGAACTGCGCGACCTCGTCGCCTACCTGCAACAGCTTTGACCCCAACCACCCTCATGCACCCCCTGCCCACCCCCTTCTCGCGCCGCAACTTTCTGCGAGCCTCCGCCCTCGCCACCGCCGGCACCCTCCTCGCGCGGCCACTCGCGGCCGCAGGCGGCAGCCCCCCGCTCTTCACGGGCATTGGGATTGCCGCCCCGATCGCGAAGGCGGCCGAGCTCAAAGCCGTCGGGATCGATTTCCTGACGGAAGCCGTGGATCAGCTGCTCGTCCCGGACAAGAATGAGGACGCCTTTGCCGCCAATCTCACGAGCCTCGCCTCCTCCTCTCTGCCCGTGCTGGCCTGCAACAACTTCCTCCGTCCGCGCCACCTGCGTTGCGTCGGGGCGGACGCCAATCACGACGAGGTCCTCGCGTGGGCCGACACCACTTTTGCGCGGGGCCGGCGCGCCGGGGCCCGCTTCATCGTCTTTGGCAGCTCCGGCTCCCGCGCCATCCGCGACGACTGGCCGCGGGATCGCGCTGAGGCCCAGTTCCGCGAGCTCCTTGGCCGCATGGGTCCGCTGGCCGAGCGCCACGGTATCACGGTCGCGGTCGAGCAGCTCCGCGTCCAGGAGTGCAATTTCATCAACCGCATCGCCGAGGGCGCGGACATCATCCGCGCGGTCGGCCATCCGCGCGTGCGACTGACGGCGGATCTTTTTCACATGACCGTGATGAAGGACACCCCGGCTGACCTGAAGGCGGCGATGGATGTCGTCGTGCATCTGGAGATCGCCGAAACCGAGGGCCGCACCCCACCGGGCGTGCAGGGCCAGGATTTCCGTCCGTTCTTCCGCGTGCTGCGCGAGGCCGGCTACCAGGGACTGGTGAACATCGAGGGCTCGTGGAAAATCGAACAGCTTGCCGCCGCAGTCGCGGAAATCCGCAAGCAGGAGCGCGAGGCCTGATACCGGGCGGCTTCGCAGATTATCTCACACGAATTCGATCCATGTGAACAAACGGAGTTGAGCCACAGATGAACACAGATGGTCACAGATCCCGATCAGAAGGGACTTATCTGTGCAGATCCGTGTGCACCTGTGGTTAAATTCAGCGGTTCTGGGTCGGACGACATTGCCCTGATCACTTCGCGGCTTCGCGTGAAACAAAAAAAGGCCGCCCGAAGGCGGCCTTGGAGATTTGCGCACTGAACGCGACGCTTAGTTCGTGATGTCGAAGGTCGTGCTGGCCTCGCGGATCGGGATGTACACCTTGTACCACTCCTTCTGCGCATCGCTGTTCGTGTAGGCAACGAGGGCGGCCTCGTCGGCGAACTCCATGACGAAGGCGTGCGTCTTGTCGCCCTGCACCTTGATGGCCCGGGTCCAGACGCGCGTGATGCCTTTATAGGAGGACGTCAGTTTCTGCACGCCATCGAGTGCCGCCTGGATCTGCGCGTCCGTGGTGCCGGCCTTCCACTTGACGGTGACGATGTGAATGACGGACTTGGGCGCCGACTGGGCCGAGGCGCTGGCGGCGCCAAAGGCGAGGAGACCGACGGTCAGGAGAGCGAGGATGAACTTCTTCATGGGATGAGGATGGGATGAGGTTGGAGCGTGGGCAGACGCCTTCGGCGGCGCCGACCGACCTTCACCCTAACCCAGTCATCCCAATCTGTCTACCCTCGCTTCACGGCTCTTGGTTACAATCTCAGGCTCAAATTTCATCCGCCACAGGTGGCAGGCGCTCCCCGTAACAACGCGGTGTCAGGTGAATTTCGGCGTGCGTATACGGCCGGACGGGCTGAAGTTTCCTCACTTCCGCCGCGTTCCCTTCCGCCAATTCCCTGCTTTTCCGGCATGAATCCCTCCCTTCCCCGTCCGCTCGCATCCGCCCGCCGCTGGACGTCCGTGATCGCCGCGGGTCTCCTCGCGTTAGCCTCCGGAGTCCTCGCCGCGTCGCCGGGCCCCGCCCCGACGGCCGGGGAGCCGCGCTGGTACAAGGGTAATCTGCACACGCACTCGCTTTGGAGCGATGGGGATGACTATCCCGAGATGATCGCCGACTGGTACAAGCAGCAGGGCTATCACTTCCTCGCCATCTCGGATCACAACGTGATGGCCGAGGGTCAGCGTTGGCTGGAGCTCAAGGCTCCGGTCGCCTTTGCCGGGGGCCTAGCCTCACGCGGGGGCGGCGATGTGCTGGTCCGCTACCGCGCCCGTTTCGGCGACCACTGGGTCGAGCAGCGCGTGAACGAGGGCCGCCGCGAAGTGCGGCTAAAGCCGCTCGCGGAGTATCGTACCCTCTTTGAGGAGCCCGCGCGCTTCCTGCTCATTCCCAGTTCGGAGATCACCTCGTCGTGGAAGCGCCCGGCCACCGCAACGGACCCCGAGCAGGGCGGCCCCGTGCACATGAATGCGACCAATCTGCGCGACCTGATCGCCCCGGTTCCCGGCGACAACGCCCTCGACATCATGCAGCGCACGACGGATGCGGTGATGGCTCAGCGCGAACGCACCGGGCAGCCCATGTTCATCCATCTCAATCACCCGAACTTCGTCTGGGGGGTCACGGCCGAGGACCTGATGCAGGTCCGCCACGAGAAATTCTTTGAGGTCTACAACGGTCACCCGGCGGTCAACAACGACGGCGACGCCACCCGCCTGAGCACCGACCAGATGTGGGACGCCATCCTCGCCCACCGGCTTGGTCACCTCGGGCTCGGTGTGATGTACGGCATCGGGACCGACGACTCCCACCACTACCACACGCTGGGAATCGGCCAAAGCAATGTCGGCCGCGGCTGGGTCATGGTTCGCGCCCGCTGGCTGACCCCGGAGTCGATCGTGCACGCGATGGAAGCCGGCGATTTCTACGCCAGTTCGGGCGTGGTGCTGAGCGAGGTGATTCGCGGCGAACGTGAGCTGGCCGTCGAAATCGCGGCGGAGCCCGGCGTCACCTACGTGACCCAGTTCATCGGCACGCGCCGCGGGTTTGACCCCGCCAGCGAACTCCTCGCCCCACCAGCGGACGAGGCCAAGCGCAAGACCCTCCCCCACCGCCGCTATGGGCCCGAGGTTGGGGCCGTGCTGGCGGAGGTGACCGGCCCGCGCGCCGCCTACACCCTGCAGGGCGATGAGCTCTACGTTCGCGCCAAGATCGTTTCCTCCAAGGTGAAGGAGAACGGAAGCGTGGCCGGGGAGGTCGAGACCGCCTGGACGCAGCCTTTGGTCAATCCGGCGAACCGCTGACGCGGCCCGCCGCCGCCGCGCTCACTTCCGGTAGTCCAGCGGCGGCGCCCGGTCGCCGAGCAGCGGTTTGTAAACGAAGTCAGCTCCGCGCCGGCGGAGAAATTCGGCCCGGGCCTCGGCGCGCAGCTCCGGCTGTGTGAAGAGATCGATGCCGGTGAGGGCCATCGCCTTGGCGGCGACCACCATACCCTTGAGCGCGATGGTCGTCCCACCCGAGGCGACGGCCTGCCAACTGTGCCCGGGCGTGCCCGGCACCCACGTGGCGGTGTTCAATCCCATGGTCGGGACGACCCAGCTGACATCGGCCGAGTCAGTCGAGTTGGGCGAGGGCGGCTGGCCAGTCTCGAACGGCTGGACCTCTGTCGCCAGACTGAGATCGAGCGGGCGTCCGCCCGGGAAGGTCTTCCCGATGGCCTGGGCGAAGGCGGTCTCCTCGGAGCTATAGGTCAGGCCACCGACCCGTGTGAGATTGGCGTGGATCGCCCGGCCGAGCGTCTCGTTCGGCAGCAGCTCGTAGGCGCCGTGGATGATCTCCCAGGCGACGGTGGTGCCGGTCCCCAGCGCGGCTCCCTGCGCCGCCTGTTCCAGCCTAGCCCAGACGTCGTCGATCACCTCGCGGCGGGGGTTACGGACGTAGTAAAAAACCTCGGCGTTGGCCGGCACGACATTCGGAGCCTCGCCACCCCGCGTGATGACGTAGTGGATACGCGTGTCGGAGGGCACATGCTCACGCATGAGATTGGCCATGTGGTTCATGGCCTCGACCCCATCAAGGGCGGACCGGCCCCGCTCGGGGGCGGAGGCGGCATGGGAGGCGATGCCCTGAAAGCGGAACTTGGCCGACTTGTTGGCCATGGTCGTGCCCGTATCGACCTCGTTCCGGTCGCCGGCATGCCAACGCAGGACGGCATCGACATCGTTGAACAGGCCCGCGCGCACGAGATACACCTTGCCCGAGCCGCCCTCCTCGGCCGGGCAGCCGTAGAAGCGGACCGTTCCGGGGGTCCCGGTGGCCTGGAGCCAGTCCTTGAGCGCGGCGGCGGCCGCGGCCGAGCCCGAACCATAGACGTGGTGGCCGCAGGCGTGCCCGGCGATCTGCCCGGGGATGGCCTTGCGCTCCGGGATCGCCTCCTGCGCCACCCCGGGCAGCGCATCGAATTCACCCAGAATCCCGATCACCGGACCGCCCGTCCCCTGGGTGTACGTGGCGGTAAAGGCAGTCGGCATCCCAGCCACCCCGGCCTCGATCGTGAAGCCCTCGGCCCGCAGGCGCTCCTGGAGCAGCGCCGTGCTGCGCGTTTCCTGGTAGCCCACCTCGGCGTAAGACCAGATCCGGAGAGCCATGTCCTCGTAGAGTCCCTTTTTCTCGTCAATCCGGACCAGGACGTCCTCCTTGGTGGTCTGGGCGAGGACGGATGTGGCCATTCCAATCAGGCAGGCCAGCCGGGCAAAGGCGAAAATCATCATCCCTGACTGTTTATCAATCTCCGCCGGAGACGCGGAGCCGCAAATCTGCCCTCGTCCAAAAAGTGGCCGTTCTAATAGCGCCCTTCAGCCCGCGGGCGGATTACAAACAGCAGGCCCCGCTTCCCTTATTATTCGGCGGCATTGGTTGATCATGCCAATTGGCGTCTTCTTCACTCCGAGTGAGTCGGAGCCGAGCGTTCGCCTCGGTCCCGCCCGTGCACACGCCCGCAATCCGACCCATCCGGAATGTCTCCGGAGTAAGGGCGGGAGCTTCTTCCCTCCGCTGTGGCCGTTTACTCGCCGCGTTTCTGGCGATGCTCGGATTCTCCGTCGCGCCATTCGCACCCGTCGCCAAGCTCGAGAAATCCGCCTACCTCATGGCTCCCATCCGGGTCGACGCACCGCCCTTCGGCCAATGGGGCATCGGGCTCAATCTCCACTACCGCTCGATGGAGCTTTCCACCGGAGGGCCCCCGAAGGCCATCTATGTCGCGGGGGTGCAGACCGGGACCCAGGCTCACGCCGAAGGGATCGAGGCCGGAGACGAGATTGTCGCGATCAATGATTCTGAAGTCTCCGCTCTGACGCGCCAAGAGGTCGAGTCCCTGCTCTTTGACTCCTCGTCCGAGCAGGGCATCAGGCTCCACCTCCGGCATCGCCTCAACAATCGCCCCTATCAAGTGGATCTCGTTCTACGGCCCCGCAAGCCGGCACCCTTCCAGCCGGTCTTCTGGGGCGTGCAGGTCATTGGCGGCGAGGACATCCCGGTGACCCTGCGCCACGGTCAGCCCCGCCAGCGGCGCATGGCCGGGGTGGTCTGGGGGCGCCAGACGATCGTCATCTCGGAGGAGGCGGACGGGGGAGTCAGCCTAACGGAAAGCGGGCGCCGTCGGTCCGTGCCCGCCGGCTCGGTACTCATGCTATGAGCTGATGGTCGCTTCGAAATCGCCGACCGGGTACCCCCGCCGCGACGCTAAAGCGTCCGCCGCTTGCGCTTGGCGGCCCCCTCGCTTCTGTTGCGCCATGGCCATTCCCAGCCGCGCCCTTGTCGAGATCCTCCATGAGACTGCCAACCGTCTCGCCCAGTCCCCGGACTACCAGTGGTCGCACTTCGGCCGCTGCAATTGCGGTCACCTCGCCCAGACCGTCACGCGGCTCTCCCCGGCCGAGATCCACGCAGCCTGCGCCCGCGAACTCACCGAGTGGAGTGAGATCCCCGACGACTACTGCGCCGGCACCGGCCTACGATTGGAATTTGTGCTCGACCGTCTCCGCGAACTCGGCCTCGACCGCACCGACTTGCGTCATCTCGAGGACCTGAGCGATCCGTGCGTACTGCAAGCGCTCCCCGGCGGCCACCGCTGGCTCCAGCGTAACCAACGCGACGATGCGGTGGTTTATTTCCGCGCGTGGGCAGACCTGATCGCCCGCGCCCTCCCCGCCGCCCTCCCCGCGGAGGACGCCGCCCACGAAGGAGCGTGCGAGCCCGCCCGCGAGCTGGCGGCCCGCTGAGTCCGTGAGCGACGACACCGTTCACGCCCGGCTGCTCCGGCACCTCACCGCCGCGGGGGTTCCGTTCCGGCACGTTGAACACGCGGCCACCTTCACGTCCGAGGACTCCGCACGCGAACGCGGCGAGCCGCTCGAATGCGGGGCCAAAGCTCTGGTCGTCAAGGCCGATGACCGCTTCCACCTCCTCGTCATTCCCGCCCCGCGCAAGCTGTCGTCCAAGCTCGCCCGCGTGGCGCTCGGCGCCAAGCAGCTCCGTTTCGCCACCGCCGACGAGTTGCTGGCGCTGACCGGCCTCGTCCCGGGTGCCGTGCCCCCGTTCGGGGAGCCGGTGCTGCCGCTCCCGCTCACCGCCGACCACGAGGTCGGCACACTGCATCCCCGCGTCGCCTTCAACGCGGGCTCGCGCGAGCACTCGGTGATTTTGGACGCGCTCGCCTGGCGCACGCTGGCCCGCCCCTCGTTCGCGGCGCTTACGGAGCCGGTGGGGTGAGGCCCGCAAAGGTCCGCCCGGGATAAATTTTCCCGCGATTCGCAAATCGCCCTTGCGCCCGACCTATTCCAGCCGATGGTCCGGGAGTTCGATGTCAGGACAGCAGCACGGTCGAGATCGTGATTCGAGTCAGACAGCGATTAAGCCAGTTCCGCGTTAGCGACTTCTCCCAGAAAGGTCAGAAAGTCAGGCAACGTCAGGAAAGTGCATCGGTTTGGCGCCACTCCGCGGACCCGCGTCCGCCCGAGCGGCATGCAGCAGAAAGGCTCCGACGGCGGAGCCCTCCCTTAGCGCAACCACAACCCGTCCGGACATCCGCCGCCGCCGCGCCCCCATCCGGGCCCCGCGTCTTCAGAACGTCCGGCCATCCCAGGAACCACCGCCATGAACGTTTCCCGTTTACTCAGTCAGCGCAACGCCCTGCTTCGGCAGGCCCGCCTCGCCAATCTCGCCTACGCCTATCACCGGCTGAGCGAATTCGGCGCGCGCATCGAACGCGCCCACCTGGAGGGTGAGGTCACGCTCCAGCTGGTCGACGCCGCCAAGGAGAACCTCTGGCCCACGCTCACGGCCTACGAATGCAATCAGGCCGTGCTCGACGAGCACTTCCTCGACGAGGAGATCGCGGAGCTCGCCGACATCCTCGTGTACCTCACCGAGGACCTCACCACCACCGACTTCAACTTCCGGCTCGAGGAACTGGAGCCGCGATTCCTCCCCGATCTGCGGGCCGAGCTGGAAGCCGCCGGAGTCGATCTGACCAGCAAGCCCGGCCCGCATGACGCCCTCAAGCCCCGGCCGCTGTCCGAGCAGGACCGCTGAGCGCCCGGATCGAATAAGATCCACGGCATCGCCCGCGAATCACGCGAATCGACAGGAATCACCAGTAGGAGCGCAAAGCGGCGCAGGCCTTGATTTGGTGAGCCTCTTGGCACAGCATGAGGCCAGACCCTCAAGCCGATTTACCACGAAAAACACGGAACACACGAAAGTGGGACCCAAAAACAGGTCCATGCACCCTCATGTGTTTCGCGGTTTCCACTCAGCCATTCGCGCTGATTCGCGTGATTCGCGGGCGGCCCTCTCCAAAATCGAGTCGGAGCAGTCGGATCGGCGCTCACGTCTGCTGAGTTGCCCGTCGTAATCTGGCATTTCAGATTTCACCTCTCAAATCGGCGTAGCCCCTGCCCCCTTCGGTTTCCACGGGCCCGTGACCAGCTTGCCGATGGTGCTCAATATCTCGGTGCGACCACGCCCACTCTTGGCCGAGCTCACCAGATACTTGGGCGGCTCGCTGCGCCAGGCCGTCATGGCCGTCAGGAAGATCTGGATATTGGCGTCCGCCTGCGCCGGAGATTTTTTGTCGGTCTTGGTGAAGATCAGCTGGTAGGGCGCCGGGCAGCTTTCCAGCCACTGCAGAAACTCCAGATCAATCGGCTGCGGGGGCAGACGCGCATCGATCAGGACGAACACACAGCGCAGGGCGCGGCGCTGCCCGAGAAAATCCGCCACCGCTTCGTTGAATTCGGTGCGACGCTGCTTGCCGACATGGGCATAGCCATAGCCCGGTAGATCGACGAGGCGCCAGGCCTTGTTGATGTGGAAGAAATTGATGAGCTTGGTCTTGCCCGGCAGG
Organism: Opitutus sp. GAS368; assembly: GCA_945862035.1. Classification (GTDB taxonomy): domain Bacteria; phylum Verrucomicrobiota; class Verrucomicrobiia; order Opitutales; family Opitutaceae; genus CAMAXB01. Next base: position 3,339 of record CAMAXB010000005.1, on the reverse strand, counting down.
TCCGAAACCTTGGCCAGATCCCGACGCTCGGTCAGGAGATTGATCAGGGAAGACTTGCCCACATTGGACCGGCCGATGAGCGCAAACTCCGGCTGGGCCCACTCGGGGCACGAGCGCAGGTCGGGCGCACTCACTTCGAATTCAGCGGAATTGATTTTCATGGAAGCCCAGCGGGCCCCACGAACGATGACGACCGCAACCCATGCCGCCACGCAAATCGCGGCGGGACTCCGGAGCCAAATCCAGCCGATCCGTAACCGTTCGAGCCGGTCGCTTGCACCATCCGGAAGGCCCACGCTCGCCCTGCTTCCTCGTCGCCTTCAGGGTCAAGCGTCGATTATTCTTCTTTCGCCAAGGGGTCCGCTGGCACGACCCGGGTAGAATTCAGCGACCGCTTGGCCAGCCGCCACGAAGCCATCCTACGCAACTGGGAGGCCGCCATCGCCGCCGATCCCAAGCAATCGACGAGCCGCTCGCAGACGCGCGGCGAATTCCAAGACCTCATTCTCCGGGTGCTTGCTGCCTTTCAGCGCAAACTCAATTCGGTCCCTCGCGGCCGCTAGGACGACGCCGACAATGCGGAGCAAAGCAGGAAGAGGTGAGGCATGGCCTGCACCGCTGGCACGATGGCCACCGTCTGCAGGAACCCAGGATGGAATGGGCCCATCTCCACGTCTGCCTTCTCGGAGCGACCAACGCCTACACCCAGTCCGGCGCTCAGTTTAGCCAGCGGGATTTTGCCGGCGTTCGAGCTGGTCCAACCGGCCGTCCACGATCTCAGAAGCAACGTCTTCGGCGTCGAGATCGCCGCACGCCTGCCGGGGCGACCCGACAACCACAGCGCCGAGCGGAATGAATTGGCGGCCCTCATCAACAACGGGATAACGAACGTCACTGCCACGCTGCAGGAGTGGATGGAGCTTGCCCGGCTTGATGCTAAGGACGCAGCGCGTCCTTCTCAACGATGAGCAAACCGCAGTCGGGATTGCCGCCGTTTTCATTGCTGCCACCGAGGACGCCGGCGGGCGCCGCATGGAAATGGCCGTGCTCAAGGACATCTACCAGCGCCTGCTCGGGGACGGCCAGCGGCTGTTCACCACGCACTCCGGCGATATCCAGTGCCGGGCGGCCACCCTTTCCCCCGCCGAGGTGATCAACCTCGTCCGCAGCCCGGCCGGACCGCCCGCGTAGGTCGGCGACTGGCGTTTTGCGCGGGCGTCGCTAGCGTCCGACCATGCGCCGCACGCTGCTCTGCCGGTTTCTCGTCCTGCTTGCCGCAGGCGTGATCCTGCCCGCGGCCTTCGCCGCCGCGCCGATTGATCTGCGCCTCCCCGGCACGGTGATCATCCTGCGCCATGCCTACGCGCCCGGCACCAGTGATCCGGCCGGCTTCGACCTCGCCGACTGCCAAACCCAGCGCAATCTGAATGACGCCGGGCGCGCGCAGGCTCGCGCCCTCGGCCGACAATTGCGCGCCGCGGGACTGACGTCGTCCACCGCCGTGTTCACCAGCCCGTGGTGCCGCTGCCAGGAAACCGCCCGCCTCCTCGGGCTTACTTCTCCGGTCGTCCTCGGCGCGTTGCGGTCCTTTTATGCTAATCCAGACGAGACCGAGCGCGTCACGGACGAACTGCGCGCTTTCCTCCAGACCCTGCCAGTCGATGGACCGCCCCTCGTGCTGGTCACACATCAGGTGAACATCAGCGCGCTGACCCGCGAGTTCATGGCGTCCGGCGAAGGCGTGGTGCTCCGGCTCAACGGCAGCCTTCAGCCAGCGCTGGTCGGACGGATCGCGGCCCCGCGTGACGACGCCGTGAAAAGCCCGTGACAAGACGGGTCCTCCCTTGAGTCCGGGCTGCGCTGCGGATAAGTTTCATCGATGGTTACCCCCGCGTCTCGCCGCCGCCATCGTTGCCGTTCTCTCGCCGCCATCCTGATTGCAGCGTTCACCGCGGTCACTGCCCCCGCCGCCCAGCCGGCCGCCGAAACTCCGGCCAAACCCGAGGTCCGTCGCTGGCTGGCGGGCGATCACCACATTCACAGCCGATACAGCGTGAGCTACGACCCGACGGTCAGCCCACCGCGGCCGATCATTGCCGGTGATGCGATCTACCCGATCTCGACCAACGCGGCCATGGCGAGGAACCACGGCCTCGCGTGGATGGTGGCGACCGACCACGGCGGCCCGCTCCACTCCAAGCTCAATCGCGACGTCGCCTATCCGGAACTGGTCGAGTCCCGGCAGGCCGTGCCCGAGGTGATCCAGTTCTTCGGCATGGAGTTTGACACCCCCGGGGCCGACCACAGCAGCATCATCATCCCGCACACGCACGACGAGGCCGACCGCCTGCACGAACTGGAGTCGCGTTTCTCCAAACGCGAGCCCTTCCCGGCTGACCCTTCGCGCGATACCGAACCGAAGATGATCGAGGCGCTGACCCACATGAAGGGTATGGCCCACCCCCCCATCGTGTTCGCCCACCACCCGTCCCGCTCCGCCCGCGGGCCCAACGCCTGGGGTCTCACGTCTGCGGCTGAACTCCGCGGCTGGAATGACGCCGCCCCCAACGTTGCGGTTGGCATGGAGGGCGCACCCGGTCACCAGGCCGCAACGCTGGAGCGCGAGGGTAACATCGGCCCCGGCAAGCGCGGCGGTTACGGCAACTATCCGACGCTGGGCGGCTATGATCAGATGACCGCTCGCCTCGGGGGCTTCTGGGATTCCCTGCTGGGCGAGGGCCGGCGCTGGTGGATCACCGCCACCTCCGATTCCCACAAACACTGGCGCGAGGGCGGCAGCGACTTCTGGCCGGGCGAGTACTCCAAAACCTATGTCCACGCGCTCAAGACTCATGACGACATCCTCGACGGACTGCGCTCCGGCCGGATCTTCGTCACCACCGGCGACCTGATTTCGGAATTATACGTCACCGTTTCCACCGGGCTCGAAGGCGAGGCCCACGGCCACGCCAACATCGGCGAGACCCTCGTATTGCCGGCGCCCCTGCGCAATGCGGTCGTGACCATTCGCTTCAAGCATCCCAGCGGCCCCAACGCCCGCGGCCTGCGCCCACGGGTCGCCCGCGTTGATCTGATCCTCGGCGCCGTCACCGGTAGGTCGGCGGACCCGCACCTCGTCGCCAATCCCTCCACGCGGGTCGAACGCCGCTTCGAGGCCGCACAGTGGACGGAGGAGGATGGCTTTCTCACGATCCGTCACGCGCTCAACAGCATTGAGGGCGACTTCTATGTCCGCGTGCGCGGAACCAACTCCGCCGAGCTCGAGCCCGCCATTGATCCCGACGGCGAGGACCCCTGGTCCGACCTGTGGTTCTACTC
>CAMAXB010000004.1 GCA_945862035.1 Opitutus sp. GAS368 | reverse complement strand
ACGCCGGCTTCGGCCTCGTCGCGACGCTGGCCGGCGAGGTGATCCCGGGAATCACAGTGGCCGGTGTCTATCAGGAACACGGCCTCATCACGGGACCGGGTCCCATCGATTTTGCACGCTTCCCCCTCGGCAGCCGCCTGCGGAGTCTTCCCAACCACTCCTGCCTAACGGCCTCGGCCTACGACCGCAACCACGTGCTCGCCGGTGGCCGTCTCATGTCCGAGTGGCCCCGCATCAGCGGGTGGTGAGCGCCCGCGCTTGCCGCCCACTGATGCGGATTTCAAATTTGAAATTTGAAATTTCAAATCACCACGACCGCTCAGCGGTCGTGGTAGAAGCCGCCGCGAAGCAGCATGACCCGCAGGTGGCCCGCGGGATGCGTATCTGTTGCCGGATAGCGGGAGATGACTGGGCAGACGCCCCCTTCAAATACATCCTCAGTCATCCCCGAGGCGGCGAGCAACCGACCGGCAAAGTATTCGGCTTCGCCCTCGGGTCCGTAGGCCTTGGCATCCTCGTGCAGCGGGATGAGCCCGTAAGCCTGGACGATGTGCCCGAGTTCATGGGCGAGGATCGCCGCGGCCAAGGGCTGGCCGATCAGATTGAGCCAGGCCCGGTTCATCGCGATGCCTTGGGGACCGCCGCGGACATTGGATTCGCCCTCGAGGGTAAAAAGATTGAACGGCAGGATCCTGTCCCCGTACGTGCGTACGAACGCATCGAGCACGAAACGCTCCAGTTCGCCCAGCTCCGGCTCCGGGCCGGTCATGCGCGGGGGCGGCCGGTTGAGGTAGGCCGGGTCATAGGAGCACTCCCGCACCGCGGGTGACTGCGCCATCACGGCAGTGACAAGCCCTGCGGCAGCGAAAACGATGGACAGGCGGCAGACGTTCATGAGAGCGGAAAGGTGAGCGACGTTGGGCGATAAATAAACATGAATCCGGTGAGGGATCACGCCCGCAATGCCCACCGATCCGTCAGCAAACCGGCCAAAGGCGAGGGCCAATGCTTTGGTCAGTCGATGCCTTGGTTCCCACTGATCCGAACGACCTCGGCGGGACCAGAGCATGCCTTTGCCACAAGAGGGGGACCCGCAGACCCGGGTTTGACCACACTGATTCCCTTGGCCATCAATCACACCCATCCCCCGCTCTCCGGCGCACCCCCTCAATCAAAATACCTCCCTCCCATGCGACTCCTTCCTCTCTCCCCTGCTTTGCGCGGCCTTGCTTTGGCCGGGCTTCTGAACGCGGCCGCAGCCGTCCAACTCTTCGCGGTGACCGAACCCGCCGTGGTGCTGCGGGATCCGACCGTCCGCGCTGCGCTCGATGCGGCCAAGCGCAACGAGCCGGAAACGGTCGAGCTCCAGATCATGCTGAATGAGATTCCGGCCCCGCCTTTTGGCGAGGCGGTCCGCGCCGCCGAGCTCAAGCGACAGTTTGAGCGACTGGGCCTGAAGGACGTTCGCATCGACAAGGAAGGCAACGTTCTCGGCACGCGGCCGGGTGAACAGCCCACCCCCCATATCGTGGTGGCGGCCCACCTCGACACGGTCTTCCCCGAGGGAACGGATGTGAGGGTGCGCCGCGAGGGCGCCGTCCTCCACGCCCCTGGGATCGCGGACGACACTCGCGGTCTCGCGGAAATGCTCAGCGTCATTCGGGCCCTCGATGAGGGTAAGGTGGTCACCAAGGGGACCATCACCTTCGTCGGCACGGTTGGCGAAGAGGGCCTCGGCGACCTGCGGGGCGTGAAGGCGATCTTCAATGAGACCCTCAAGGATCAGGTGGACTTTTTTGTCGCGATCGACGGCGGCTCGCCAACCAGCGTCTTGAACACCGCCGTCGGCAGCTATCGCTATCGCGTGACCTTCAAGGGTCCGGGCGGCCACAGCTATGGCGCTTTCGGCTTGGTCAATCCGACCCACGCTCTCGGCCGCGCCGTGGGCAAGATCGCCGACCTGCAGGTCCCCACCGACCCGAAGACGACGTTCAACGTCGGCCGCATCGGTGGAGGCACCTCCGTCAATTCCATCGCCTTCGAGTCCTGGATGGAGATCGACATGCGCTCCCATGACGTCGCTTCGCTCAATGTGATCCGCGACCAGATCATCGCGGCGATCCATGATTCCGTGAAGGCCGAGAACGCCCGCTGGAAGCGGGGAGAGGTCACGGTCGACATCGATCTCGTGGGCGACCGCCCCGCCGGCAGCACCGATCCCGAGTCGCCCATCGTGAAGACCGCCCAGGCCTCGGTCCGTGCGCTCGGTGGTCTTCCGACGCTGAGCACGGGTTCGACCGACTCGAACTACCCGATCCGGCTCGGCGTTCCCGCCGTCACGGTCGGACGGGGCGGCATCGGTCGCAACAACCACTCCCTCGATGAGTCCTTCGACACCACGGATGCGTGGAAGGGCCCACAGAACGTGATTCTGCTGATCACGTCGCTCGCACGCTAAGACCGTAATTCGTGAGCCCGGCCCTTTTCTGCAGACCAACCCATTCAACGCGCTTGGGCGAGGAGGACATGAGGGTTCATCGGAATTTTTCGGGATTGGCGAAGCGGCACGAGGCTCAACGGGACAGGTGAGGAGCGAGGACGCGGCTCCAAATCTCGTAGCCCGCCGGAGCGAGGTGCAGTTGGTCGCCGACAAAGAGCTCGGGACGGAAGTCACCCGCGGGATCGAGGAGCGGCGTGGCGACATCCACAAAAACGAGCCGCGGGTCGGCTGCGCAGGCCGCGGCAATCAGGCGGTTGGCTTCGCGCACCGCTCCCCGCACGCGGGCCCGGGACGGACTTTCCTTGATCGCCAGAAACAGCAGGCGGGCCTCCGGCAAAGCCGCGTGCAGCTTCACGCGGAATGCATGAAAGGCCGCGAGCACGTCGGAGGGCGACTTGCCCGCCCAAAGATCGTTCTCGCCCGCGTACAACACCACCGCCTGCGGGCGGTAGGGGATCACGATTCGGTCAGCGAAGTGAACACTGTCGGGCAGCTCTGACCCACCGAAGCCCCGGTTGATGATCGGCACGCCCGGAAAATCTTCCGCCAGCGTTGACCACAGGCGGATCGATGAGCTGCCGACGAACACCACTCCACCCGCGGGCGGGGGCTGGGCGCCATCGCCCACGGTCAGCCGTTCAATCTCCACAACCCAATCCGCGGGCGCCGCGGGCGCCAGCCAAGGGGCAAGCAACAGACCAGCCAAGAGAAGGACCTGACCCGGGAAGTGAGCGTTCATGCTTGATCGAAAAAGCCCGCGGGGTGGCTTCCGCTCGTCAGGGAATCCCCTTCCGTTTCGCGGAGCGAGCCGGAATCACTCCTCCGGGGAGCGTTCAGGGCGTGGTCAGGCGGATCAGGAAAAGCAAGGCGGCACAGATCACTACCGAGGTGATCAGACCGGCGAGAAATGGCTTGTAGCCCGTTCGCTTCAGGGCCTTGAAGCGCGTCTCCAGCCCGACCGCCGCCATGCTGGCCACGATACAGATTTCGGAGATGCGCTGGGCGGCGTACGGAACGGAGAAGTTCCAATCGCGCGCACCGAGCACGGAACCCGGAGCCAGTTCCAAGCTGAGCGAAGGCAACAGCCCGAGGGAACGCGCGAGTGCCATGCCCAAAAATCCAAGAATGAAGAGTGGAAAGAGATTGCGGTAACGAACCTTGGTTGCACCCGCGCTCGCCCGACTCCGGGCGTACCAGAAGCCCACCATGAAAACGACCGGGGCAAGCAGGCAGACCCGGGCCAGCTTGACCACCGTCGCGGTCTCGCCGGCCTCATCGCCGTAGGCGAAGCCCGACGCGATGACCTGCGGGGTTTGATGAATCGAGAGACCCGCCCAAATCCCAAAGGCCTGCTGGCTCATTTCCAACAGCCCGCCGATCAGCGGGAGCAGGGCCATGGCCACTAGACCCAGCAGGGTCACGGTCGCGACGCTGAACACCACGTCATTCTCATCCGCGTCGATGACCGGCGCCGTCGCGACGATCGCCGTCCCGCCACAGATCGCGGTGCCCACGCCGATGAGGGTCGCCAGCTTGGTGGTCAGGCCCATCCGACGGGCGAGAAAAATCATGATGACGAGCGCGAGCACCATCTCCACCAGCGTCATGAGGATACCACCTAGGCCGACGCGCAGGACATCGAGAAAATTAAGCCGCGCGCCCAGCAGGATGATGCCCAGCGGCAAAGCCCTGCGCGCAACCCACTTGATCCCGACCTGCAGGGGCTGGAGCCGGAGCCCGATGTTTCCGAGCAAAATGCCCATGATGATCGCCAGCATCACGGGCTCGAGCGGATGACGCCCGCTGGCCAGCTGAAAGGGCCAGACGCTGAGCTGGTTCAGGCCGAGCGCGATGACGGTGAGTCCACCGCAAAGCGCCACGCCCTGAAGCATGCCCCAGCGGGTCTCCGGGGGCTTTTGCGCCGTCGGGAGCTCGAGGCCCTCCATGCAATCGAGGAAATCCGCTGCGCCGTATCCCTGAGTGGGGTCTGCGGTCAGCTTGGTCGCGGTCATCATGCCCCGGGAGCGTCACCGGCCGCGCGCCGGTCGTCAGTCCAAAACTTCGGGCTGCTCACGATCGCCGCTTTCGGCGCGTCGATCAACCCGATGCACACGCGCAGGCCCCGGACCGGGCGAGGCCGCTTTCCGTGGTGGCGGCGAGGCCCAAACGGCAGGATGAGTCCGCATTCTAGGGATGAGAAGTCCGCGAGATATCCACCGCGGGGACGCGGACCGGCCATTTTCCTGATCGCAGGGCCGGTGCGCTATGAAACACAAAACGGAGTCGTGGGGCTCCCCTGCCCGCCGTTTACGCGGTGCCTCCGACACAAAGGTCCTGTAACGTGTCGCGGGCTGCCCGGTTATCGTCGGAGCGAGCAGCCCTGCGGTGTGGCGCAGCGCGAACCGCAGCCCAGCCTGCCCTCCTTCCATGATCATCACCTTTTTTCGCCGAACGCTCGTCTCCCTGCTGGGCCTGCCTGCACTGCTGGCCGCCGCCCCCAGCCTCGACGTCCGACCAACCGCCATCCCACCGGTCATCGATGGACGACTCGATGATCCTGCCTGGCGCACCGCCGCCTACAGCGACGCCCTCCGGCAGCTTGCCCCCCTTGAGGACGCGCCGCCCACCGAGCGCACGGAGTTTTGGGTCACCTTTGATTCCGACTTCATCTACGTCGGAGTCCGGGCCCATGATTCCGGGGGCGCCGCCGGCATCCGCGCCTATTCGATGCAGCGCGATCAGGACAGTGGGTCCGACGACATCGTGCGCATTGTGCTCGATACCTTTCACCGGCAGAGCGACGGCTATTTCTTTGCCCTGACTCCGGCCGGCGGGAAACACGACGGCCTGATCCAGAACAAGGACCAGCCGAATTATCAGTGGGACGCGCTCTGGCACGGCAAAGTTTCACGTGATCATACCGGCTGGAGTGCGGAGTTCGCGATCCCGATCAAGAGCCTCGCCTTCGACCCGGCACTGAGCACGTGGGGTTTCAACCTCGGCCGCGCCGTGCGCCGCAAACAGGAGTCGATGCGCTGGTCGGGCGCGCTGCGGACCAAGTCGACCACCTCCCTTCCTCACGCCGGCGAGATCCGCGGGATCACCGGACTGCAACAAGGCCGGGGCATCGATCTCAAGCCGTATGCAAGCGTCACACGCCATTCCGATCCGACACCTGATGAGGAACAGGTCGAATTCAATCCGGGTTTCGACCTCATCTGGCAGATCACGCCCTCGCTCGCCGCCACCTTCACCGTCAACACCGACTTTGCCGATGCCGAGGTCGACGAGCGCCAGGTCAATCTGGGTCGTTTTTCCCTCTTCTTCCCGGAAAAGCGCTCGTTCTTCCTGCAGGATTCGTCGCTCTTCACCTTTGCCGGTATCCAGCGGAATCCCCTGCCCTTTTTTTCCCGCCGGATCGGCCTTGCCTCCGATGGCTCCAAGGTCGACGTGCTGGGCGGAATCAAGCTGACCGGACGCACCGGCCCCCTTTCGGTCGGGCTGCTCGGCGTGCACACCGATCGCCATCGCGGCGTCGACGCCAAGACCCTTGTGGTCGGCCGCGCCGCGGTCCAAGTCCTGGCCGAATCGAGCGTCGGCGCGATTTTTACGCACGGTGATCCTCGCACCAACGGAGACAACCAGCTCGCGGGCGTCGATTTCAATTTTGCCCACACGCGCCTGCCCGGGAAACGAACGCTCACCCTCCGCACCTCCCTGCAGGGCACGGACTCCGATCGTGCCGGGGGCAAGGGGAACGCCTCGACTCTCTCCATCCGCTTCCCGAACGAACCATTCGAATTTTCGCTTTTCTACAGCCGGATCAGCGAGGACTACGATCCGGCGCTTGGCTTTGTGTCGCGCACCGGCGTGCACGACCTCTACTTCCGGAATCGCTACCGGTGGTACTTCAAGGACCTGCCCGTGCAGCGCCTCGACCTCTCGGTGGAGGGCGACTGGGTCAACCAGCTCGACGGCCGCCGGCTCGACCGGACCAACTGGATTGGCGTCGAGGCCGAAAACCCGAACGGGGACCGGGTCACTGCGAACTGGCAGCTAACCTCCGAAGTGTTGGACAATCCCTTCGCGATCAGACCGGGAATCGTCATTCCCGCCGGCGAGCACTCGTGGGGTCGCGGACGAGTCGGTGCGGGAACGACCACGTCTCGTCCGGTCAACGCCCAAGTCGACCTCCGCCACGGCGATTTCTATACCGGCGAGCGGACCGACTATTCCGCCGAAATCGGCTGGCGCCCGTCCAGCAAGATCGAACTCGGCGGCGAATGGGAGTTGCGCGAGATCCGCCTGCCCCAGGGTGAATTTGACGTCCGCGCGGCCTCCGCCAAGGCCGTCTACACCTTCAGTCCGGACCTGCAGCTCAGCCTGCTGGCCCAGTACGATAATTTTTCCGAGGAGCTGGGCCTGAATTTCCGCACCAAGTGGACGGTGCAGCCCGGCAATGAGGTCTTCCTCATTATCAATCAGGGCTACGACGTGATGGATGACCACTTTCGCCCCACCGAGAACGAGACCTCGCTCAAGGGTTCCTGGACGTACCGGTTTTGACCCAGTCGCACGGCTCGTCCGCGAATCCTCGTCCCTCGCCCCGAATCGTAAACGGCGGACCGATCGGGGGACCCTCCTGCCGATCGCGAGGAGGGGCTTACGGGCGGCGCCCGGTTGCTTGCTCAGAACCTAGCGCGCAGACGCCTGGTCACGGCGGCGGTGCTTGAGCGGTCGCACCCCAAGGCTCGGCGAGCATCGCCGCCGTTCTCGTTGCATCACCTGACCCGCCGGACTTCCGATGGCGTGTGCCCAAGGCTCGAGGGAATGCGGCCTGTCGGCGCACACGCCCCGCTCGTGCTGGTCGAACACCGGCTACTCACCGCAATCTTGAGATCCGCGATTCAGGGGTGCGGTTCGGGAGATTCGGTTCGATACGACTGAGTCAGCGCAGCAACCAAGCTGGTTCCGACCCTCCCGAATGCTTGTTCAAGGAAAATTAAATATTGCTTAAACAAAACAAATCATTTTTCAAACCAACTATGGTTTATAATCGCATCGCTCTGTTTCGCACCGAACGCGGGCTTTCGCGGAAGGAACTGGCCGATCTCGTCGACCTGAATCCCCAGACGATTGGATTTCTTGAGCGCGGCTCGTACAGCCCGAGCGTAGAATGTGCGTTGCGCTTGGCCAAGGTCTTCGACCTCAGCGTCGATGCCTTGTTTTCGCTCAAACCCTTTCCGCCTCTTTCCAGCCAGCTTTCAGTTCAGAAAAAATCCTAACCACGAATCCGTCCATGAAAACGAGCACACGCTCTTCTTACCTGAGTTTCAGCCAGCGTACCGTTCGCGGGCTTTTCGTCGCCATGCTTGTGGGCTTATGGGGCTCATTGCTGGTGAAGTTTGGTTTGGAATCAGAGCGCCCCGTTTGGATGATCAGTTTTGGAGTCTTGCTTCTGATCGGCATTGGAGCTGGTGGATTATTGTTTCTTTCGAGCCTGAGCTTCATCGCACATGCTCCCGAGGGCCAAATCGACGAGCGTGAACTGGCCGAGCGCAACCGCGCTTACTTCGACAGCCAAAGGCTAGTCTGCTGGGTTATCGTAGCCGGGTGGTTGCTGACCTTCGCCAGCGATTGGGTGGGCTCACGTGTGACCCTTCCCATGATGGAAAACTTCTTAATGAGGTTATTTTTGACCACGATTATTGCGCCAGCTGGATTCCTGGCCTGGCGTCAACAGACAGCTGAAAAAAATGCAGAGGAATGAGGGGCTAGGATCCGCGAATGCCACGCACTCCCGCAACCCCCAGAAGCACAAGCTCTCTCAACCGCTTCCGGCCAAACCACCCCGCTTTCGCTGCAAGAATGAAGGCGGCGGATTGGCCCACACGTTTCAAGACTAGAGCCCGAAGAGCGGAACCCGTTCCGCTCCACGCGATCACCGATCGCAGCCTAGCTTGACGAAATCCTCTCCGGGGCAGCGGCAGCGAAGGGAAAGGCTTTTCCCCCGAGCTTTTGAGATGCAGGTTCAATCAGGTCTCTGCGGAGGCGGCGGGAGCCGCTGCTGGCACCGGCACCCAGGGGGGTGTCGGGCAGCGAGCCACAACAAAAACGAATAACAAAAGAGGAAGCGAGGCACGGAGGCTGTTGATCTTCCGCCGAAACGGGAAGTTAAAGGCCGTTCACTCATCCGGACGCTGTCGGCGCGAGGCCTTGCGGCCGGCGTGGTGCCGTTTGTCGGCCAACGTTCGCGCCTTCTGGGTCCGGCTCTTCTGCCGGGTCTGGCGCCGCGCAAGCTCGCGATCGGTCCGAATCTGGGCCGCCGCCAGTCGCCGGCGTTCCTCCAGCCGACGGCAGAGCTCCGCCCACGCGGTCGCACGATTCGCCGCCTGGGAGCGCTCCTGCTGGCACCGGACCTCAATCCCGGTCGGGCGATGGCGCAGCACGACCGTGGACGACGTTTTATTGATCTTCTGGCCGCCGGGGCCTGATCCGCGCACGAAGCGTTCCTCCACGTCACCGAGGGCAACGCCGAGGACGCGCAGGCGCTCAAGCAAGACGGGCGGCAAATCCATGGCAGCAGCAGGAGGGCAGCAAAGCGTGGCGCCGGCAAGCCGACAGACCCTTCCGGAGGCACAGCGCCTGCTCCCGCAATCCCTTTACGTTCGCCCGCGCCGTTCCCCGATCAATCAGGAACTATAAATCCATGTTGCAGCCTTTGCCCTCAGTGAAACACTTGCCGTACCGTGCTGTCTCCATGATGGCCTTTTTTACCCTCTCCGCATGATCACCGGTCCCACTTGGTCCCAGAAACTCCGCGACGAAATCGGCAAGGCTGTCATTGGCCAAGATGCCGTCATCGAGCGCATGCTCGTGGCGCTGCTCGCCAACGGCCACGTGCTGCTTGAGGGCATGCCCGGACTCGCCAAGACCCTGCTCATCAAGTCGCTGGGCACGGCGCTCGGCGTGCAGTTCGAGCGGATCCAGTTCACACCCGACCTGCTGCCGAGCGATGTGGTGGGGACGATGATCTTCCAGCCGAAGACCGGCGAGTTCACGCCGCACCGGGGACCAATCTTTGCCAACATGGTCCTGGCCGACGAAATCAACCGCGCGCCCGCCAAGGTCCAGAGCGCCTTGCTCGAGGCCATGCAGGAGCGCCAGGTCACCATCGGCGGACATACCCACCCCCTGCCCAAGCCCTTCTTCGTCATGGCGACCCAGAACCCGGTCGAACAAGAGGGCACCTACCCGCTCCCCGAAGCTCAGGTGGATCGCTTCCTGTTCAAGCTACTGGTCCGCTATCCCTCGCTCGACGAGGAAGTGACGATGATGCGCCGCTGGGGTCAGGTGACCAAGTCCCCCGCCCTCACGGCCGCCTCCTCGGGCGAGGAACTCCTCGGTCTGCGGCTCGAGGTTGATCAGGTCCATGTCTCCCCTGCCGTCGAATCCTACATTCTGGCCCTCGTGCGCGGCACCCGCGATCTCACGACGCCCGACACGAAGGGTTTCCGGCTTCTCACCTTCGGAGCCTCGCCCCGTGCATCGCTCGCCCTGTTCCAGGCGGGTCGGGCCCTGGCTTGGCTCCGCGGCCATGACTTTGTCAGCCCCAGCCTCCTGCAGGAGGTCGCGCCCGACGTCCTGCGGCACCGCATCGGCCTGACCTATGAGGCCGAGGCCGCCGAACAGTCGGCGGACTCCATCGTCAGCCAGGTGCTCGACCGGACTCCGGTTCCGGCCGCTTCCTGACGCGACTTGGGCCGCTCCGCACCGGTCCGGCCGCGTTGGCGCTTACCCCTCAATCGATTTCTCCACCCGTGCCTGTTGTCACCACGTCCTCCTCCCTCGCGGTTCTCCGCCAGCTCGAGTGGCGGGTGCGCCATGCCGTGGAGAACGTGCTGAGCGGCGAGTATCGCTCGGCCTTCCGCGGTCGAGGCATGGAATTCGACCAGGTGGTGAAGTACACGTTTGGCGACGATATCCGAGACATCGACTGGAACGTCACCGCCCGGCTCGGCGAGCCCTACCGCAAGAAATTCGTCGAGGAGCGAGAGATCACGTTCATGGTCCTGTTCGAGGACTCCCCCAGCCTGCAGTTTGGGTCGGGCGCGCAGTCCAAGCGCGAGGCGCTGATCGAGCTCGCCGGTTTTGTCATGCTGCTGGGCGCGGTGAACCGCGATCGCGTCGGCTTCATCCATGCCTCGCCCGAGGGCTATCTGTTTCGCGAGCCGGTCCGCGGCCGCGGGCAGATCATGCACGCCGCCGCCTCGCTCATCGCGCAGCCCGCCCCCGCGGTGTCGGCGTCGACGGGCGCGGACGCCCAGATTCCCTGGCGGCTGCTGATCAAGGCCGCCCCCAAGCACAGCATTCTGATCTGGCTCGGGGATTTCCCTCCGCGCGTGGCCCCCGAGGCGTGGACGTACCTGCGGCGCCGTTACCAGCCGATGGGCTTCCGCGTGGACGATCCCTGGGAACGCGAACTCCCGGTCGGTGAGCGCTTCGCCGCCTATGATCCCCTCGCCGGCCGGATCGTGACGCTCGACGGCTCCTCGTCCGAACGCGCCGCGCACGAGGCGTGGCGGCAGGAGCGCGAAACCGCCTGGACCTCGCTCTTTCCCGATTCCCTCAGCCGACTGGTCGTCGGCACCCACGAAAACCGGCTCGAGGCCCTCGTGCGGTTTTTTCACCGTCGGATGAACGCGCCCCGCTGACCTGACGACCATGGGCGACTTCATCTTCAAGGATCCGATCTGGCTACTGGGCCTCGTGGCGATCGCCGCCGTGATGATTCTGCGACAGCGCCGGGCGGTCCCGGTCCTCCTGGTGCCCTTTGCGGCGGCCTGGCACCGGCCCTCGCTTGCCCGCTCGGCCCGCTGGCCAGCCGGACTCGCCGTGGCCGGCCTCGTGTTACTGGTCATCGCTCTCGCTCGGCCACAAAAAGTCGAGGACCGGCGCGAGATCCGGGCCGAGGGCTACGACCTGATTCTTTCAATCGACCTGTCGGGCTCAATGCTGGCCGAAGACTACGAGGTTGGAGGCGAACGCCTGAACCGCCTGCAGGCGATCAAGCCCGTCATCCAATCCTTCATCAACGAGCGGCCCAACGACCGCATCGGGATCGTCATTTTTTCCGGCCGCGCCTATACACTCGCTCCCCTGACCTTCGACCATCTCTGGCTCGGTCGGCAGATCGAGCGTCTCAAGATCGGCCTGATCGAGGACGGCACCGCCATCGGCGACGGCCTCGGCGTCGCGCTGACCCGGCTCGAGCAGGCCGCGCGTTCCAAGGGCGGCAACCGCAAGGGCGCCTTTGTGATTCTCATGACAGATGGGGCCAACAACCGCGGCGCCCTGACGCCGGAGCAGGCCACCGAGATCGCCAAGAGCCGCGGCATCCCGGTCTACACGGTCGGCGCCGGTCGCGACGGCATGGTGCCCTTCCCGGTGTTTGATGACCAAGGCCGCATTGTGACCTACCGCCGCATGATCTCCGATCTGGACGAGAATGCCCTGCGCGCCATGTCCGCCGCGACCGGCGGACGCTACTTCCGGGCCGGCGATGAACGTACCGCGATCGAGGCCTTTGAGGCGATCGACCAGGCCCAGAAGATCGAATTTCAGGCCAAATCCACCCTGCTCTCGACGGAACTCTTCCCCTGGTTCGCCGGCCCGGGCCTCGCCGGCCTGATGATCGGGGCCATCGCCTCGCGCTCGCTCGCGCGGAAGGAGGCCGTGGCATGAACTTCCACTCGCCCCACGCCTTCTGGCTGCTGGTCATTCCGCTCGTCCTGGCGGGGTTCGACTTCATGCGCCGCCGCCGCGCCGCGCAGATTCCACATCCCAAGATCCTGCGCGCCGTCGCCGACTCCGGCGGGCTCACCCTGGCCGACCGCGCGACCGCCCGTCCGCGCTCGGTCCGCTTTCGCTGGCGCCTCTGGCTCGGCCTGGTGCTCGCGGTGACCGCCGTGGCCCGCCCGCAATGGGGTCGCATCGACGAGCCCGTCTTCGACCAGGCCCGCGAGATCCTGATCGCGATCGACCTTTCGCGCTCGATGCTCGCGGACGATGTGAAGCCAAACCGGCTGGAACGCGCCAAGCTCCTCATCACCTCGCTCCTCGAGCGACTCGAGGGTGAGCGCGTGGGGCTGATTGTCTTTGCCGGCACCGCCTTCCTCCAAAGCCCCCTCAGCGCGGACTATGAAATCCTCCGCGAGTTTCTTCCCGAGCTCAACCCGGAGTACCTGCCCGAGGGTGGCTCGAACTACACCGCGCTGATCGACACTGCGCTCACCGCCTTCGGACCGGAGAAGCGTGCTGACCGCTTCCTGATCGTGCTGAGCGATGGCGAATCGACGACGGAGGACTGGCAGCAGCAGGTGCCCACGCTGGTGGAGAAGGGCGTGCGCGTCCTCAGTCTCGGCATCGGCACCATCGCCGGCGCGATGATCCCGGACGCGACCGGTGGCTTCGTGAAGGATGATCGTGGCGCCGTGGTCCTTTCGCGCCTCGGCACCTCCACGCTGCAGGAACTCGCCCAGAAAACAGGCGGGGTCTACACCGATGCCAGCACTTGGGTTGACCTTGCCCAGATTGTTTCCACCACGGTCGATCAGGGCAAGCAGGGCGACTTCACTGACATTCAGCAGGTGCGACTCGCGGAGCGCTACCAGTGGGCCCTCGCCCCGGCGGTGCTCTTGCTGCTCTGGAGCTTCTGGCGCGAATTTCCGGTCCACCCCAAGGCGCGCGATCTTCGCCTTGCGCCCGCCGGCTCCACCGCCGCTCACCCCCGCAGTTCGGCGAGTGTGTCCGCAACCGTCGCCGTCCTCCTGCTCGCCGCGCTGCTCAGCCCGCACACCAGCCAAGCCCAGGAGGCTGAGGTCGTCAAAACGCTCGCCGCCCCGCTATCCACCCTCGTGGCCCAGCTCTCCGCCCGCGACAATCTCGAGGCTCGGGACTACGACGAGTTGGCCCGCACCACCCTCACCTTCGGCGAACGCCTCCAGGGCTCAGCCCAGCCGGTCCCCCAGGGTCCCGTGATCGATGGGATCGCCGCCGTCGACGCCGGCGCAGCGCTCGACTCCACCTTCACCGAATGGGCTCCGCTGCGCAAAAAGCTCGAGGAGCTGCTCGAAAACAAGGACCAGCCCCAGCAGGACCCGCAGAAACAGGAGCAGGACCAGCAGCAGCAGGGCGAGCAGAGCGACGACCAGGAGCAGGAGAATCAGGAAGGCGGCAAGCAGTCGAACGACCAGAAACAGAAGTCCGACGGCGAGCAGAAGCAGTCCAAGGGCGAGGCCAAGGGCGACGACGAGCAAAGCCCGGAGAACGATCCCCCGCAGCAGGGCGAATCCGCCTTTGGCGACATGGAGAAACAGGCGCCTCCGCCGCCCCCGCCACCCCAGGGCGATACCCAGAAAGTCGGCGGTAATCCCGATAAGGAGCAGAAAGAATCGGAAGCGCCCGAACTCGCCGTTCCCCTGCAAAAACTTGATCAGATCCGCAATCAGGATTCCCCCGCCAAACTGCATCAGCTGATGCAGGACCCCAACGCAAAGGGCAAAGGCCAGAAGGGCCGTGACTGGTAGACCATGCGACCATCCCTCTTAACCGTCCTGTTCTTCCTTCTCGCCGCGACCGGCTCCCTGCTCCGCGCCCAGACCGTCCGCTGGCAGCCCGCCACCGGCACGCTGGCACTCGGACAGACGACCGAGCTCAGCCTGATTTTTGACGAGTGCGAGCCCACCGGCGAGATCACGTTGCCCGCCCTTGGCGGCGTCACCATCGGCCGCCCCAGCCGCGGCGAGCAGAGCTCGTTCAATGTCGTGAACGGCAAGGCCGCCCGTACGCGTACGATCTACTTCACCTATCCGGTCCGGCCCGCCCTCAAGGCCACCGTCAACATCCCGGAATTCGAGGTCGCGACGGACCGCGGGCCCATCAAGGTCGCCGCCGCCACATTCCAGGTGGTCGACGCCACGGTCGGGGGCGGCACGGTCCCGCTCGACGCCGCGGCCAACTCCACGCTAACCGTCGGCAGCGGCACCGCCTGGGCCGGTGAGGTGCTTCCCGTGTCCTACGCCCTGAGCATCAGCAACCGCTTCCCCGCCCAGCTCGCCAGCAACCCGGACTGGTCCGCCAGCCCGTTGGTGATCGAGGAATGGGCCAAGCCCGAGCCCTTCACCGCGATGGTCGCAGGCGAATCCCGCAACAATATCGTGTATCAGACCCGCGGTTACATCAAGGCCCCGGGTACCTACACGCTCAACGCCGTCAACCAGCTGGTCAACCTGCGGGTGCCCTCGGCCAACTTCAGCGTCTTCCAGGCTTTTCAGGCCGAGCAGTTCTCCATCACCAGCAACCGACCCGCACTCACCGTCCGCCCCCTGCCCCAACCCGCGCCCGGCGGCTTCGACGGCGCGGTCGGCGAGTTCACTCTCGTCTCCAAGGTCGTCCCGGAGAACGCCGGGGTCAGCGAACCGATCACCTGGACCCTTGAGCTGCAGGGCCGGGGCAACTGGCCCGACATCACAGGCCTCCCCGCCCGCGAGGCCTCCCGCGATTTTCGCGTAGTGCAACCCCAGGCCCGCCGGACGAACAAGGAGGGCGCCCTCTTTGAGTCCGCGCTGAGCGAGGATGTCGTGCTGATCCCGACCAAGCCGGGCACCTACACCCTGGGCCCGGTCGTCTGGACCTATTTTGACCCCGCTTCGGGCACCTACAAGACGATCAGCACGGAGCGGGTGACCGTCACCGTCACCGCCCCCGCCGCGGCCGCGACGCCCTTCGTGGCGCCCTCCGTGACCGTCCCCGGCGCCGCCCCGGAGGCCCCGGCCGCACCTCCGCAGGCGCCCGGCGAGCCAGAGGCCATCCCGCGCGATCCGATCCCCGGCACCAGCCAGGCGGCGGTTCCGTGGACGGATGGCGGCACCTGGCTGGCCCTGGCCGCCAGCGTGGCCTGGCTGCCCGTCTTCTGGCTGGCGCTCGCCTGGCGGCGCGCCCGTCAAAGCGACCCGGCCCGTCTCCGGCGCGAAGCCCGGGCCCGGTTGGCCGCTCTCTTGGCCGAGCTTCGCGGCACCCAGAATCCGGCCAGAATCGCTTCGCTGCTGCTCCGCTGGCAGCAGGAAGCTGCCCTGGTCGGGCCACTGCCGAAGGCCGCGCCCGCCGCGGCCGCCTTCCTGCCTGACCAAACTTGGAGCACGCTTTGGAGTGAGTCGGAGCGCGCGCTCTACAGCACCGGACAGTCTCTGCCGTCCGACTGGGTTGCTCGCGCCGAGGCTGCGCTCGCGACCAAAGCGGTGCCGGGATTTCAGGCCGGCTCCGTTTTCCTTAAACGGAACCTGCTGCCCTTCCTGGCGACCGTGACCATTCTGCTCGCGTGTGGATCCAGTGTTCAGGCCGCCGCGGATGCCGCTACCGGCGCCTATGGGCGCAGCGAGTTCTCCGCCGCGGAGAAACTGTGGCGCGAGGCAGCCCGCAAGGAACCCGTCGACTGGATCGCCCACCACAACCTCGCTCTTGCCCTCGGCCAGCAGAACCGCTGGGGCGAGGCGGCCGGGCACGCTGTCGCCGCCTTCGTTCAATCGCCCGCCGACCCGGCGGTGCAGTGGCAGCTGGGCCTCACGCTTCAGCGGGCCGGGTATGCGCCGCTTGAGGTCGCCCCATTCACCCAGCCGAGCGGCCGCCACACGCTGGCCCGGAAACTCTCTCCCGCGCACTGGCAGCGAGCCCTCGTCATCTGCGGTCTGCTGGTCGCCGCCGCCTCAGCGCTCGTCCTGCTCCGCGGCTACGGGTTCCGCAGCCGCTTGGTTCTGCCCGCTGCGGGCACCCTGCTGCTGGTCGCCCTGCTCGGCGCCGCCACGGCCGCGGTCAGTCTTTCCACCTACGGCACCTTGCGCGACGCGCGGGCCGTCATCGTCTGGCATCAGGCGACCCTTCGCTCGATCCCCACGGAAGCCGACACCGCCCAGACGACCACCAGCCTCGGCGCAGGCTCCGTGGCCGTGATCGACAAGACTTTCCTCGGCTGGCTCCGCCTGGCCTTCGCCAACGGCCAGACCGGCTGGGTGCGGCAGGAGGATGTAGTGCGCCTCTACCGCTAGCGCCGCCGCGGAGTCTTGCGCGCCATGCGCAGCAGGGATTCCTCGGTTGAATACTCCGCCAACCGATCGATCTCGACCCACGCGAGATCCTTCGACTCCGCACTGATCACCAGCGGCTCATCGCCATCCGCCTCTAGAAAAAACCGCAGGTCATGGTGAAGGTGAGCCGGCTCCTCCCGGCGCGCCGGGATCGTGTGAAGATCGACGTCAAACAGCTCCGGCGACAGCACTCGGATCGAAGCCAGTCCACTTTCCTCCTGCGCCTCGCGCAAGGCGACCGCGAGCAGGTCCGCATCGCCATCCGCATGGCCACCCAGCTGCAGCCACCGGTCGAGCTTGCGGTGGTGGGTGAGCAGCACGCGCCGGCGCGGACGGTCCACGATCCACGCCGAGCCCGTCAAATGCCCCGGCGCACACGAGCGCTCCAGACAAGCGGGCTGCGCCTCGACGAACGCCAGCACCGCCGCCGTCATCGCCTGCTCATGGGGATCGGTTGCGCGCAGGGCATGGGCGCGCAAAAGGGCGCAGACCGCGTTCCGCTGCATGGTCAGCCCGCGGTTTCGGGCGACGCCGACGGCTTCAGCGGACGCCAGATCGCGTCGGCCGAGAACGGGCGCGGATTCTCCACGTGTACCCAGATGTCCTCCACGCAGGAGGCCACCGAGAAGATGTCCGCAAGTCCGGTGGACTTGAAACGCTCCGCCACCATCCGATCGAAGAACCGCAGCAGGTCGTCATAGAAACCGTCCTGGTTGACCAGCACCACCGGCTTGTGGGTCAGGTTGAGGTAGCGCTCAGTCATGATTTCCGAGAATTCCTCCAGCGTGCCGATCCCGCCGGGCAGCGTCACAAAGGCGTCGGCCCGTTCCGCCATAAGCCGCTTGCGCTCGCGCATGGTCGGCACGGTGATCAGTTCGTCCGCGGCGTGGAACGCGAGCTCCCGCTCGATCATGAAGTCCGGAATGATCCCGACCACGTGCCCTCCGCTCTCCTTCACGGCCCGGGCCACCACGCCCATGAGACCCGCATTGCCGCCGCCATACACCAGCCCCCAGCCCCGGGTAACCAGAGCGCGTCCGAGACGCTCTCCCGCCTCGTAGTATTTGGGCTCCAGCCGGGAGCTGGATGAACAGTAAACGCAGAGCAACTTCGGCATGGATTGGAAAAAGCACGATTCAGGCGGCTTGAACATCCATAATCCGAAAAACCGCGCTTCTGCCCACGATTGTCCGCAGTTCACGACCTCTCCTGATCACCGGCCCGCTTCCATCCGCGGCAGGATTGAGCGGCTGAAATCACAGGTATTTTGGATTTCGCAGGCCACGCTCCCCCTGATTGACTCCTGCCGTGTCCTCCCCGTCCCAGCCCTACCGCGGTCGCCTGGCGCCCTCGCCCACCGGCTACCTGCATCTGGGACATGCCCGCACCTTCTGGATCGCCCAGGAACGCGCCCGTGTCCGCGGCGGCGTGATCATCCTGCGTAACGAGGACCTCGACGCGACGCGCTTCCGTCTCGATTTCGTTGACGCCATGCTGACGGACCTGCGCTGGGTCGGCCTGAGCTGGGCCGAGGGTCCCGACGTAGGCGGGCCGCACGCGCCCTACAACCAACAGGCGCGACGCCCCCTCTATCGCGCGGCGCTGGCCCGCCTGCACGCCGCGGAGCTGATCTTTCCCTGCACCCGCTCCCGCCGCGATGTGATTGAGGCCGCCGGTGCACCCCACGAGGGCCCGGACGGCATTGCCGACGAGCCGGTCTACCCCGCCGCGTTTCGCCCGGCGGAGGGAACCCCGCTGCCCCCGCTCGGCGACCCGATCACCACCAACTGGCGTTTCCGTGTACCCGACGGCGAGGAACTGCGCTTCACCGACGGCGCGTGCGGAGAACAGCGAGCGATCTCCGGACGCGATTTCGGAGATTTTCTCGTCTGGCGAAAGGACGACGTCCCCAGCTACCAACTCGCCTGCGTCGTCGACGACGCCGCCATGGGCATCACGGAGGTCGTGCGCGGCGCCGACCTGATCCGGTCCACCTTTCGCCAGCTCCTGCTCTACCGGGCCCTCGGTCTTCCGTCGCCGGCATTCTACCACTGCCCCTTGATGAACGACGAGAAGGGCGAGCGCCTGGCAAAACGCCACGACGCCCTCAGCCTGCGCACGCTGCGGGAACGCGGCGTCACTCCTGAATCGATCATCAGACAGTTTAACCACGGATGAACACGGATCCACACGGATTCAGATCGAATCACGTGAACCGGCTGACCTTGGCGGCTCATTTAATCCGTGATTATCCGTGTCCATCCGTGGTGAGTCTGATTTTAGTTCGTTTCCCCCATGCTACCTAAAATCGGTGTCCTGAATATTTCCGACCGCGCCAGCGCCGGCGTCTATGAAGACACGCCCGGCCAAGCCTGCGTCGCGCTGTTGCGCGAGTGGCTGAGCACGGGCTTCGACCTCGATTACAAGGTCATCCCTGACGAGCAGGCGGTGATCGCCGCGGAGCTGAAGCGCATGGCGGATGACGCCGGCTGCTGCCTCGTCGTGACCACCGGCGGTACCGGGCCGGCGCCCCGTGATGTGACGCCCGAAGCCACGATCTCCGTCTGTGACAAACTTCTGCCGGGCTTTGGCGAACTCATGCGCACCACGTCGCTGAAGTACGTCGCCACCGCGATCCTCTCCCGCCAGACTGCCGGAGTCCGCGGAAAAACGCTGATCGTGAATCTCCCGGGACGCCCCAAAGCAGTTCGCGAAAACTTCGAGGCGGTCTTCCCCGCCATTCCCTACTGCCTCGACCTGATCGGCGGACCCCGGCTGGAGACCAACGAAGCCGTCATGAAGGCGTTCCGGCCGAAGGCGTAGGAATTTTGGAATTTCGAATCTCGATTTTCGAATTTGGAATTGAGGCGGAAATACCTGAGCGACCTGTGCTCGGGTTCCGAAATCGAAATTCAAAAATCGAAATTCGAAAATCCCACCCCGTTTCAGCGGGTCCCGTTTTTCCACTCGGCCGGGAGGAGCGACTCCGGACCGATGATGTAGGTCTGGTAGTAGAGCCAGAAAACCCCACCGCCCAGACAGACGAGGAAGAGAGCCTCCCCCATCCAGCCGCCGCGTTGGCGACTTCCCTGGTGCAGCAGGCGCACCAACGTGGCCACTGCCGGCGCAAAGGCATAGGTCACCAGCGAGGCACCAAAGAGCACCATGCCCATGATGAAGCCTGTGCGCAGCCAGGGGTCGTCGATCAGCTTCGCCTTGTAGGAGACGATCTCCACGCAAAGGTTCAGCAGCAGCAGGCAACAGGGAAGAACGTAGTAGGTGCGGACGGCGTGGCTGGATTTCACGGGTGGCGGGCGGTGGCCCGTAGTCGACAAAAAGGGACCTGCGGGTGCAACCTCCGTCCGGATCAAGGGTCAGCGTTCTTTACCTTTACCCCGCTCGTATGCCCTACCTCAAAATTCAGACCAACCTGTCCGTCACCCGCGAGGCCCGAAGCGTGGTCCTCCGGGAAGCCTCCGCCCTCGTGGAACATGAGCTCGAAAAGCCGGAGGATTTCGTGATGGTCGCACTGGAGCCCGATACCGCGATGATCTTCGGCGGAACCGATGACCCGGTCGCCTTCCTCGAACTCAAGGCCGTCGGCCTGCCCGTCCGGCGCACCAAGGAGCTCAGCGCCGTCCTCTGCACCATGATCCACGAGCACCTCGCGATCCCGAAGGAGCGGATCTACGTCAAGTTTATCGACGTGAAGCACGGGATGTGGGGCTGGAAGGGAGACACGTTTTGATTTTCGATTTTCGATTGGGGATTTTCGAATTCAGCATCCGGAGTGCGGATTGAAACGGAGCCGACCCTTCCCAAGGCGTCATCCTCGGTGGGATTTTTCATCTCAGGCATTCCGTATTCCTTGTTCGGTACTCTGCACTCCGCATTCCGCATTCCGCACTCCGCACTCCGCAATCTTGGAATTCCACCGCCGGCCGACGGTTTTGGTTGAGCGCGCAGGCGACCCTGGGCCATCGTCGCGCCGAGTCCCTTTAACCATGCTCAACCTCAGCGCTCCCGATCTCACGCAACATCCTCCGCGCAGCCCGCGCGTTCGCCTGGGCGGCTATGTCCACCTCCCGCGCCTGCTCGACAAGGCCCGGGCGGTGGTTTCCGGCCAGAACGGCGGCTACGCCTACAACTGCGCGCTCGATCAGCATTTCTTCGGCTTCACCGGGATCGACGCCGACGCCATGCTGGCCGCGATCAAGGCGGGCAAGTCCGACACCGAGATGCTCGCGTGGGTCCGGGCCAACACGAAGCGCAGCCCCGTAGAAATCGCCGCTTGGTGCGCCTGGCTCTCTAGCCACGGTCCCGGCGGATCCGACGGGCACGCCTGGTTCGCCGACATGATCAAGACCAACGGTCCGGCGCGCGACGACGTTCAGACTTTCTTCGACCTGCTCGATCTCGACGACTACGTCAGCTACGGCGGGAAGGGGTGATGGATTTTTGAATTTGGAATTTGGAATTTCGAATTCTGATCCCAGGCACCCACCAGCTCGTCAGGGTGCTTGGCTTGATCGGAATCGAAAGTCGAAAATCTAAATTCGAAAATCCCTCAGAGCTCCGTGTACTTGTCCGACCGACCGCGGGCTTTTTCGACCGGGTATTTTTCCGCGTTGCGGGCCATCTTGGCTTCGATCGCCGCCGCGACATCGATCCCGGTGATGTTCGCGAACTCGAGCGCATAAATCACCACGTCAGCCAACTCTTCCTCGATCTTCGCCTTGCGAGCCGGATCCGCGACAACCGTGCGGGAGGCCTCGGTCGTGGACCAGAGAAAATGCTCCATCAGTTCACCTGCCTCCGCCGCAAGCGCCATGCTCAGGTTCTTCGGGGCATGGAACTGTTCCCAGTCCCGCTCGCGCGCGAAGGCGAGCACGCGGGTCTTTAATTCGGCAAGGGTCGTGGTGGCGTCGGTCGACATGGGCAGGAGATTTGCGAGCAGCCTGTCTCACCGTGAGGTCCAATGCGAACCAAAGCCGCAAAGACCGACAGCCCTTGGTCGACCGGTCGCTTTCTTTTTCTTCCGCGCCTGAGAACGGGTAAGAGAACGAAGAACGCGAACGATTTTGAGGCAGGACCCCTCCGGGGGGGGTAAACTGTGCAGCGGCGCCTCCCGCACGACTGCCCCGGTGCCGGAACCGAAAATACTTGGCTCGCGGCCTGGCGCCTAGGGTCAGTCCTCCTGTTGCCCTGAACCGGATTCAGCAACTTCAGCGCAGCCTCGCCGGCACTTCGTTCATGAAGGCCGAAGTCTCCTGCTGCGCGTCGATGCCTCCGATGGTCGCTATCCGTTGGAATAAACCGCATCCCGCTCCGGGCTCTCAGGCCGCCTAAACTTCCGGCCCGCGGAACCCCGGTTTAGACCACACCGGAAGAAAGCCCGGAGGCCCCGAGGTTCCCACCTCCCCCTGCCCACATCCCTTTTACCATGAAAACGATCATCGCTCCCCGGCACTCCGTTCGTCGCCGTCAGCGCAAGCCGCGTCCGTTGTGGTTTCCCGCCAGCCGCACTACGACTGCGAGGAGGCCGACGGTACCGTCCGGCTCACGCTGTACGTCCCCGGGGTCGACGCTTCGGGCGTGAAGATCACCACCTAGGGTCCCAATCTGACGGTGATGGCCCGCAAGAGCCGGATCGTGCGGGTGAACTGGCGGGCACTTCACCTTGAGCGCACCCAGCACGACTACCGCCTCGATTTGCGGCTCGGCCGGGGCCTGGCCTGCAAATATCTGCACGCCGCGCTGCGCGAGGGGGTGCTGACCCTCAGCGTCCCAAAGCACACCGCCCTCCCCGCGCGTTGGCGTTCCCGCGGCCGGGGCACCGCGTAGACGACGCGCCCGCTTTTCTCAGGTTATCCTGAATTTATCCGAAACTCTTTTAAGGATCCCAAGTCCCACTCGTCATCGCCATGCCCCTGCCTCTCGCCTCTTTTCCGCCTCCGATCGCCCGCCCCTCCCCGGCGCGGGTTGTGGCAGCGTGCGATGTCCAGTGGTGCCGACCGACCTTTCGCCCACCAACCCTGCCGACGACGCAACAGCTCCACGGCGAGATTACGTTCAGCGCCCAATTTGCACCCAAACGCTTCACCGCGATGGCGGCCCGCTGATCCTGCGCTGCCGTCACCGGCGGCCCAAGGCTTTGCCGGATCTCCGGACTAGTGGCTTTTGGCCGCCAGCTCGCGCTGCAGCTCGCCGAAATTGCCACTCTCCGCGGCATGGACGAAGCTCTCGGTCACTGACTTCAGCTCCTCCCAGCGGGCACGAATCTTCCTCGCCTCATCGGGCGTGATCTTCTGGTCCGCCGTCGCCGAGGCGATCACACCGAGCATGTCGGCGAATTCCTGCACAATGTCGTTCGTCGCGGGGATGATCGCGTGAGGATGCGGCTTGGCCTCGGGATTGGTGATGAAGAAGCCACCCGCGCACTCACAGACCCACTGGGCGATCCGGCGGTCGTTCGTGATCTTGAGCAGCTGCTCAATGCGGTCGAGGGGGTTGAACGCCCCACTCCCGGCGTTCTCCGCCGGAGGCTCGGCCCACTTGTAAATAAGCGACAAGGATAACCCCAGGTCTGCGGAAATTTGCTTGGCGCTCGTTTTCTTAAGCACCTCCTTAAGCAATTCATGGGATTGCATGCCCGGAGAGGTTGGGAGGCGGATTAGCCGAAGGCAATACCGTACACAGGGTTGCTAACGACGGGGCCCCGCCCGCTTTTTCGGCGTGCCTTAACTCTCCACGTGAGGCAGAGCTTGGGTTTTCATGAATATCCACGAGTATCAGGCCAAGGCCCTCTTCGAGAAATTCGGCGTCCCCGTGCCCAAGGGCGCGGCAGCCAAGTCAGCGGCGGAGTTCGACTCCGCCCTCGCCCTGCTCCCCGAAGGCCCGACGATGGTCAAATCCCAGATCCACGCCGGCGGCCGTGGCAAGGGTACCTTCACCGATGGCTTCAAGGGCGGCGTCAAGTTCTGCAAGACCAAGGCCGACGCCAAGGAAATGGGCGGAAAGATGATGAACAACACCTTGGTCACGATCCAGACCGGACCGGCCGGCCGCAAGGTCCAGACCGTGTACTTCACCGCCGCGAGCGACATCAAGAAGGAGTACTACCTCGCCATCCTCCTCGACCGCGCTTCCTCCAAACCCGTCATCGTTGCCTCCACCGAGGGCGGCGTCGAGATCGAGACCGTCGCCCACAACACACCCGAGAAGATCACCAAGGTCCTGATCGATCCCGCGTTCGGTATCGCCGACTTCCAGCTGCGCCAGCTGATCGCCGCGCTCGCCCTGGCCGGCCCGGAGGCCAAGAACGCCGCCAAGCTGATCAAGAACCTCTACACCATGTTCTGGGAAACCGACGCCGCCATGGTCGAGGTTAACCCGCTCATCACCACCCCGGCCGGCGATGTCCTCGCCCTCGACGCCAAGGTCTCGTTCGATTCAAACGCCCTCTACCGCCACCCCGAGATCGTCGCCCTCCGCGACCTCAACGAGGAGGATCCCAAGGAGATCGAGGCCTCCAAGTACGACCTCGCCTACATCGCGCTCGACGGAAATATCGCCTGCCTCGTGAACGGCGCCGGTCTCGCCATGAGCACGATGGATATCATCAAGCACTACGGCGGCAACCCGGCCAACTTCCTCGACGTCGGCGGCGGCGCCTCGAAGGAAAAGGTCGTCGCGGCCTTCAAGATCATCCTCGGCGACGCCAATGTGAAGGGGATCTTCGTCAATATCTTCGGCGGCATCATGGACTGCAACGTCATCGCCGAGGGTATCGTCGAGGCGGTGAAGGAGGTCGGCCTCAAGCTCCCGCTGGTCGTCCGCCTCGAGGGCAACAACGTGGCGAAGGGCAAGCAGACCCTCAACCAGTCCGGCCTCGCCCTCGTCAGCGGCGACACCATGGCCGACGCCGCCCAGAAAATCGTGAAGCTCGTCGCCTGAACGAATACCAAGAATCTAGGAGCGAGAAGCGAGAAGTTAGAATCAAGCTCCCGATCACCATCAGCCACGCCAATCGGCCTACTAACTTCTAGATTCTAGCTCCTAACTCCTTTCCAAAAATGTCCATTCTCATCACTCCTACCACCAAGATCCTCGTCCAGGGAATCACCGGCGCCTTCGGCGGCAAACACGCCCAGCTGTCCCTCGACTACGGCACGCAGGTCGTCGCGGGCGTCACCCCCGGCAAGGGCGGCCAGTTTTTCGAGCACGCCGGTCACAAGGTTCCGATCTTCAATTCCGTCCATGAGGCCGCCGCGGCCACGGGCGCCACCGTTTCCGTGATCTTCGTGCCGCCACCCTTCGCGGGTGACGCCATCCTCGAGTGCGTCGACGCCGGCCTCGATCTCGCCGTGTGCATCACCGAGGGCATTCCGATCAAGGACATGATCCGCGTGAAGCGCGCGATCACTGGCAAGAAGACCCGCCTGATCGGGCCGAACTGCCCCGGCCTCGTCACCCCCGGCACCGGCGAGGGTTCCAAGGGCGGCTGCCGCATCGGCATCGCTCCCGGCTACATTCACAAGAAAGGCCACGTCGGCATCGTCTCCCGCTCCGGCACCCTCACCTACGAGGCCGTCTTCCAGATCACCTCCAAGGGCCTCGGCCAGTCGACCTCCGTCGGCATCGGCGGCGACCCGGTCAATGGCACGTCCCATCTCGACGTGATCAAGCTCTTCAACGAGGACCCGGATACCCACGCCATCATCCTGATCGGTGAAATCGGCGGCAACGCTGAGGTCGAGGCCGCCCGCTGGATCAAGGCCAACTGCAAAAAGCCCGTCGCGGGCTTCATCGCGGGCGCCACCGCCCCCGCCGGCCGCCGCATGGGCCACGCCGGCGCGATCGTCGGCGGCGCCGAGGACACGGCCGAGGCCAAGATCGCTGTTTTCAAGGAGTGCGGCATCGAGGTCGCCGCCACCCCGTCCGACATGGCGGACGCCCTCCTGCGCGCCGCCAAGGCCAAGGGTGTGACACTGAGCTAAGCCACCAGGCGGCAAGGCAGCAATGCGGCGTCCTGCATGCCATGAATAATTTTTTTATCCGGCGGGCAGAAGGTCGCGAGGGCCCCGCTTAGGCGGGCTTTGCCCCCTTGGACGAAGAAATAGGGGCACAGACGAAGGCGCCCGGCCCTCGCGACGGCGACGGCAGGCGCCTCAGTCCCAGACGGATAGAGGCGATGCTGAAGCCGGCGGGGTTTGCGAAACTCCTGCAGGATATGGAGATTCCGCGGGGCGTCGTGCAGCGCGACCTCGATCGCGGCCTGCCACTCCTCCCGGGAGCTGTCGCTGCCCAGAATGACGCTCCGCGCACCCCAGGCGGTTTCGTGGTAGCCGGAAATCTTGAGGATCAGGTCGCGCTCCTTTTGCGAGGCTCCCGCCAGTTGGCGCCAGTCGGTCAGCGGACGTCCGCCGACCCGCGGGCCATCCAACACCGCGCCGGGCGGCAGGGGCGCGGGATCGACGACCCAGGACGCCGGAATGAGGGACCGCAGCAGCTCGAGCGACTTCACGCTGAGCGTTTCCGTCCAAAAATCCTGCAGGAGGTGGTGATGGAAAAGTGCGAGATTGAGCTTTTCCTCCTGGAATGGTCGCAGCGGGGGCGCGATCGCGACCTCACCGGCAGCCCATGATTCAAAGAGGAAGTGGGCGGTGGGAATGTTCGCGAGGTCGAAGAGCTCGAAGAAACGATAGATGATGTCGATCTTCTCCGGATTGCCTTCGGCATCGAAGCAAAGGGTCGTGCCGAGGGGGAAAAGATCGTCGGGCTCGAGGCAGAAGACACGCTTGCCCAAGAGTTGGAGCTGGTGGGCCAGCCACTGCATCTCGGGCCGGTAAGTCGCGGCCTCATCGCTGACCACCAGGGCGATCAGGGGATTGCGCAGATCGGGGCGGAGCGCGGCCAGCGAGTCATAGAAGCCACGAATCATGGCATCGCCCTCGCCCAGAATCGGCCCCGCGCCCGCGTAGAGCCGGTTGAGGAAGGCGGTGAGGCCGATACCACCCGGAACCGAGTCGAGCTCGGTCATGACAAAGCCCTCGTCCGTCAGCAGCAGGTCAGGCCGGAGCACCGTCGGGAGGGCACCCCGATTCTTCGGATCGCGAGCATGGCCGAGCAGCAGGGGCGGCTTTCCCCGGTCGAGGTAATCGGCCACCCACGGCGCGGTCAGCGGCTTGTTGCGAAGGAGATTCTTTCCGGCGGCGGACCGCAGGTACAGGGTCTCGATGGCGGCATGAAATTCCAGGCAGGCACCCCCGATCGCCTCCAACTGGGCCAGCTGCTCGCGAGATACGGGCCAGGCCTCCGGCGAGAGCTGCCAGGTCTTCGCCTCAAACAACGGCTGCGCCGCGAGCGCGGTCTGGAGGTCAGCGTGAGCGAGATCGGGCGGCATGGGGCAATCTTTAATGACCAGTGACCAATGTCCAATGACCAATGGCGGAACGACCCGAAGAGACGCAGCTGTAACTTCGGGAAACCAGTACCGCTGTGACCACATCTTCCATTCCATGCCTCCGCTGGCGGATCACTTCATTGGTCATTGGCCATTGCGTCATTGGTCATTCCGGCGCGCCGAAAGGCGCGCCGGTCACTCATCATCCATCTGAATGTCCTTGTTGCGGTGGCGGGGGCTGCCCGCGCGGAGCCACGCATAAATGAAACGGTCGAGATCGCCGTCGAGCACGCCCTGCGTGTCGCTGGTGCTCACGCCAGTGCGCAGGTCCTTGACCATCTGGTAGGGCTGCAGAACGTAGCTGCGGATCTGGCTGCCCCAGCCGATCTCGCCCTTTTCTCCATAGAAACGCTCCATCTCGCTGCGCTGCTCATCGAGCTTCTTCTCGTAAAGGCGCGCCTTCAGGACGTTCATGGCGGCCGCGCGGTTCTTGATCTGGGAGCGCTCGTTTTGACACACGACCACGATGCCTGAGGGAATGTGGGTGAGGCGGACCGCGGAATCGGTGGTGTTGACGCCCTGCCCGCCCTTACCGGAGGACCGATAGACGTCGGTGCGGATCTCCGCCTCGGGAATCTCGATCGCGATCTCCTCGTTCACCTCGGCGATGACATCGATCGCGCAAAAGGAGGTGTGGCGTCGCTTGTTGGAATCAAACGGGCTGATGCGCACCAGGCGGTGTACGCCGCGCTCGGCCTTAACGTACCCGTAGGCGTTCTCGCCCGTGATCAC
>CAMAXB010000003.1 GCA_945862035.1 Opitutus sp. GAS368 | reverse complement strand
TTGCCGCCGTTGGTCACGAACATGTCGAGATAGGTGTTGGGGTCGTTGTAGTCGCCCACCCAGCGTGCGCGGGAGAAGTCGAAGTTGAGGGTGCGCATGTTGTCCAGGTAGACGCGGAAGTCGGAGTTCGACAGGGTGACCTCGATGCCCAGCTCGGTCTTCCACATGGCCTGGATGGCCTCGAGCACCTTCGAATTCACCGCGTCGGTGTTCATCTGGATGTCGAGCTTGGGAAAGCCCTGACCGCCGGGAAAACCGGCCTCGGTGAGGAGGGCACGGGCGGCGGCGAAATCCGTCGTCACCCGTGCGCGGGCGGTGTAGCCGGCGGTGTTGGGTGGGGTGAAGAAGTAGGCCGGGAGGCGGCTGCCATAGAGGAGCTTGTTGGCGATTGCCTCACGATCGATGGCGAGCGAGAGGGCCCGGCGGACTTTGGGCTGGTCGAGGGGCTTGCGGTTGACGTTGAAGCGGATGAAGTACGTCTCGAGAAAGGGATCGATCCGGATCTGCTCCGGGGCGGTGCGCTGATAGTGGCCGATGCGGTCGGGCAGGACGTCGTAGGTGAGGTGAAGCTGGCCGGCGCGGAAGTTACTCTCGTCGGTGGAGATGTTCTCGTTGGGATAGAACACGACGCTGTTCAGACCGTTGTGGCCGGCGTCCCAATAGGTCGGGCTGCGTTCGACGATGATGCGGCTATTGGGTGACCACTCCTTCAGAAGGTAGGGGCCGTTCGCGACCAAGTTTTCGATGCGGGTCCAGCGGGTCCCGCGCTGGTCGATCCGGCCATGCTTGAGGATGGTGGCCGGGTGCACCGGAAACCACGCCTGATGGGCCGCGAGCGCGAGCAGGTAGGGGGTGGGGGCCGCCAGTTTGACCTGCAGGGTGCGGGCATCGATCGCCTTGAAGCCAACCTCGGTGAAGTCGGTGACCCTGCCGGTGTTGAAGGCCTCGGCATTCTCCACGGGGTAGAGCATGTAGGCATACTCGCTGGCGAGCGCCGGGCTCAGCATGCGCTCGTAGGCGAAGAGGAAATCCTGCGCGGTGACGGGATCCCCGTTGGACCACTTGGCGTTGGTGCGCAGGTGGAAGGTGTAGAGCAAACCATCCGGGGACACCTCCCAGCGCTCGGCGGTCCCGGGCACAGCCTGCGAAGTGGCCTCGTCGATTACCGTGAGACCTTCGAACAGGGCCATCAGGATGAGGTAGTCGGTGTAGGCGGTGACGATTTGAGGATCGAGATCCTGCGGCTCGGCGCCGTTGCCGAGGTGAAGCGTCTGCGTGCGGATCCCGGCCTCGACCGGGGTTTCCCGTTTGGCGCAGCCGGCGAGGAAAAGGGAGAGGACGCAGAGCAGGCCGAACACGAGAGCAGCGGGGCGTCGCATAGTGACAGGAAGGAAACCTCCGCCCGCCTCTGGCGCAAGCGTGGTTCCGCGAAACAATGGCGTTGCCCTTCCGGCCCTGCCGGGATTCGTTGGCCTACGACGATATGCAATGGTACTATGCAAATGAGGGGCAGCGTTCGGGGCCGGTTTCAGCGGACGAATTCGCGCGGCTCATCGAAACCGGTGTGATTCGCGCGGAGACCCTTGTATGGCGGGCCGGCATGCCGACGTGGAAACCCTACGCCGAGCTGGCGCCGCCACCGCTGGCCACCGCGCCGGTTCTTTCCCCGCCTCCCGCCCCGGCGCTGGCCGGAGCCGAGGTTCACGTCGGGGCTGCGACCGTCGCCGGAGCCAGTGACGTGGTCAGGCAGGGCTACGGGGGCTTCTGGCGTCGCCTGGTCGCCAAGGTGATTGATGGGTTCATCACCCATGTTCTTTCGTGGATCATTTTGCTACCGTTGCTGTTCGCCACGCTGGGCACGGCCGGACTGTTTTCGCCCGGCGCTGAACCAAGCCCGGAGCAATTGGCGGCCCTCTTTGGTTTTCAACTGATCAGCATCGCGGTGCAGACCGTGATCGGCCTTCTTTACTCGATCCTCTTTCTCAAAAAGTACGCCGCGACGCCCGGCAAGATGCTGCTGGGTCTGAAGGTGTATCGGGCCGACCGCGGCCCGCTCTCCGTCGGGCGCATCATCGCCCGGTACTTTGCGGAATGGCTCAGCGGGATCACTCTCATGATCGGTTACATCATCGCCGCCTTCGATCCGGAAAAGCGGGCGCTGCATGACCGGATCGTCGATACGCGGGTGGTGGTCGTCCGGCCCTGAGGTTTTACTTTTGGAGTGAGGTCCTCCTCTGCAGCGGGCACGGCGGGTGGCGGGGGGGGCTTTGCCGCCGCCTCCGCAGATTTCAAGTTCGCCGCGGCCGTGGCGGGGTTTGGCCTGCTGCTGCAGGACTCGCCGTTCAAGGGGAGCACCTCGTACGACGACGTGGTCGTCTGGGCCGAGGCGGGACTCGCCGAGGCAACGGTTCGTGCGCCGGACCCGGTCAATTCTGATCGGCCAGACTTCATCCGCCTGATCCGGCTCGTCCGGGGTGGGAGCAACGGATGAGCGGCCGGCGTGTCAGGATCACCACCGGCCTGATCGCAGGCGCAGGCGCCCTCCTCTTTGCGTTCCTTGTCTTGGGATCGCGCGACGAGCCGCGCACTTTCTCCGAGGTGATCATGATGGAGCCCTTCGTTTCGCGGCCCTCCGCGACGGAGTCGGTGGCTGCCCGGGTCCCGGAGCCGCCACCCTCGATTTCCGGGCCGGCCGAAGCGCGGCGAACCGAACCCTCTGCGCCGCGGGGGACGTTTGCGCCGGTCGAGGATGCGGCGATCGCGGTGGCGCTCGATACGGGCCGCGATTCCTACCGCACTTGGGTGGAGGGGGTGAGGGCCGGGAGGCCGCTCCCGGTGGAGTCGATCAAGCTGGAGGAGTGGATTCAGGCGCCGGTTTACGACGACCTGCCGCCCACGCGATCAGAAGAGGCGCTGGCAATTCACCTGGAAGTCGCGGTGGCGCCCTGGAATCCGACGCACCGCCTGATCCGCGTAGGGATCAAGGCCGAGCCGGAGCCCGCGGGAGGTAGGATCCGGCGGGTCAGGGCGGAGCTTCGTTTTGATTCGGCGCAGGTCAGGATGCATCGCCGGCTGGCGTCCGGTAGGAGCGAGGATCCGGAGGCGTCGGTGGGGGGAGTGGATTTTGGTCCGGAGGCGGCTTTCACGGCCCTTTATGAGGTTAGCCTGCGGATGGTCGAAAGCGGCGGGCCGCTCGGTTCATTGACCGTCTCCCACGAACGCGCGGACGGCAGCCGGTGGGAGCGCCGTCACGACCTCCAGGACGATGGCGCGGCGTTGCTCGCAGCGACCGAGGATTTCCGCTTTTCCGCCGCGCTGGCTGGCCTTGGCCTGATGCTGCAGGGGGCGCCGGAGGGCGCCTTGTTGCGTCCGGACGATCTGGTTCGCTGGGTCGGCCGGGTCGATGAGTACGACGCGGCCGGCCGGATGGAATTTATCGCGCTGGTGACGAAGCTGCGGCTGCGGAGGTAGGTGCGTTCCATGCCGCGCACCGGCACGCCCGCGAATCACGCGAATCAACGCGAAGGGGTCCGGGACCATCGCAACCCTCGGTACGAAACGCACGATTCTTTGGATCCTGTAATCAGAGCCTTTTTTGTCTATGCCGTGGTGTTTCGTGGTTAACTTTACGGGTGTTCAAGCAGGCTTGCGACGCCACGCGGCGCCGGCGAGGAGACTGAGGTCGTAGCCCGTGCCCTTGACGCCGGCCGCGTCCTGCAGTTCGAACGAGATGGCCGAGCCGGAGGCGAGCGGCAGGCCATTGCTGAAGCTGAGCGCCCCGACGGAATCGCCCGGCGCGAGCACGGAGTTGGTGGCCGACCCAAGGCGGGAGTAACGGCGCGGCCTGAGGCGGCGGTCTCGGCGCTGGTGCCGGCCGTGAGGCCGGAGGTGAGTTGCCGTCTGAGGCTCACGGCCCCGCGGCCTCGCCGATCGGGGTGTTGCGCCAGTCGAGGGGGCGGGACGACCGGCTGATGTTCTCCGCCTACGTGGTGGACGCCTTTAGGCGCAGGACCTCGGCGGAGACCGGCGCAAGGGCGGCCCCAAGCAGGGCCACGGGGAGGAGCAGCCGCAGCACTAAAGGAGGGGTTTGAGGTAGGTCCAGACGGTCTCGGCCACGCGGCGGTGTCCCTCCGGGTTGGGGTGGATGCCGTCAGGGAGGTTCATGGAGGGCATGCCGCCCACGTCCTCCAGCAGGAAAGGAATGAGGGTCACCTTTTGTTGCTCGGCGATCTCCGGGAACATGGCGGCGAAGGCGACGGTGTAATCGGGTCCCATACTGGTGGGCATCTGCATCCCGGCGAGGAGGATCTTGACCGACGGATTCTTCGCCCGAACGCGCTCGATGATGGCGACAAGATTGCCCCGGGAGGTCGCGACCGGGAGACCGCGGAGCCCGTCGTTTCCGCCGAGTTCGAGGATAAACACATCGACCTGCTGGCGCAGGATCCAGTCGATCCGCCGGAGGCCGCCGGCCGTGGTTTCGCCGCTCAGGCCGGCATTGACCACCCGGTAGGGCAGGCTGGCCTCGGTGATCTTGGCCTGAATTAAACCCGGGAAGGAAAGTCCGGCTGGGTCCTCCAATCCGTAGCCTGCCGACAGGCTGTCACCGTAAAAGAGCACGGTTCGCGGCTCGGCCGCGGCGAAGACGGCACCCGAAATCAGCAGGAAAATCCAAAAACGAAGGAGATTAGTCATTTGCACAAACTTAAGTCAGCGATTCATTTGCGATCCTAGCATGAGTGTTCAATCCATGTTGAAAGTCGAGCGCCTCGCCAAAATCTACCCCACCGCTGCGGGTCCGCTTGCCGTGCTCAAGGAGGTCTCCTTCGACCTGCTGGCCGGGGCGAGCCTGGCCATCGTGGGGCCCTCGGGCAGTGGCAAGACCACCTTGCTCGGTCTCTGCGCCGGGCTGGACCGGCCGTCCAGTGGGACGGTGACGCTCGCCGGCGAGTCGATCGGGGTCATGGACGAGGATGCCCGGGCACGGGTGCGCAACGAGCACGTCGGCTTTGTTTTCCAGAATTTCCAGCTCATCCCGACCCTGACGGCCGTGGAGAACGTGCTGGTGCCGGTCGAACTGCGGGGCGAGAGCGGCCCGGAGATCGAGGCGGAGGCCCGGTCGCTGCTCACGCGGGTGGGCCTCGGCAGCCGGGTGGACCATTACCCGGTCCAGCTCTCCGGGGGCGAACAGCAGCGCGTGGCGCTGGCGCGCGCGTTCATCAACCGTCCCAAGATCCTGTTTTGCGACGAGCCGACGGGCAATCTTGATGGCGACACGGCGCATGCGATGGTGGACCTGATCTTCGGCCTCAACCGCGAGAAGGGCACCACGCTTGTGCTGGTGACCCACGATCCCGAGCTCGCCCGAAAGTGCCAGCGCATGATCCGCCTCCGCAGCGGCGGAGTGGTTGAGGATACTGCCCGCGAATAACGCTAATCAGCGCGAATAGATCCCAATGGCCTCCCTGGTTTATCCCGAAAAGAGCTACCAGCTGGTTGGAGCCTGCTTTGAGGTCTACAACGAGAAGGGTTCGGGATTTCTGGAACCCGTTTATCATGACTGCATGGAACTTGAACTCGGGGCGCGCAAAATTCCATTTCAGCATGAGCCGGCATTGAGGCTCAGCTACAAGGGGGTTCCGTTGAAGCGACCGTACACACCGGACTTTACCTGTTGGGATAAGATCATCCTGGAGTTGAAGGCCGTTGAGCGTTTGGCGGACGAGCATGTCGCGC
Source organism: Opitutus sp. GAS368 (assembly GCA_945862035.1). Lineage (GTDB taxonomy): Bacteria > Verrucomicrobiota > Verrucomicrobiia > Opitutales > Opitutaceae > CAMAXB01. The sequence goes on along the minus strand of CAMAXB010000003.1, from coordinate 23,094 downwards.
AGGTCCTGAACTACCTCAACGCAACCGGTTACAGCCTCGGATCGTTGGTCAACTTCGGATACTATCCAGATCTCGAATACCGGAGAATTGTGCGAACCCATGGCCATTCGTGTTGATTCGCGTGATTAGCGGGCATCCCTTATGAATTTTATCCTCAAAATGGCCTGGCGCGATTCGCGCGCCTCGCGGAAGCGGTTGCTGCTGTTCTCGCTCTCGATCGTCCTCGGCATCGCCGCGCTGGTCGCGATTGGGTCGTTCACGACCAATCTGCAGACTGCGATCGACGGCCAGGCCAAGGGCCTGCTTGGGGCCGATCTTGCGGTTGAGTCGCGCACGGCGCTGACCCCGGAGGCCCAGCAGTTTCTCGACGGACTGGGCGGCGAGCAGTCGCGCGAGATCATGTTCGCCTCGATGGTCGTGTTCCCGAGCGCCGGTGGTCAAACCCGGCTGATTTCCTTGCGGGCACTTGAGGGGGGCTATCCGTTTTATGGCGAGTTCCTAACCCAGCCCTCTGGCGCCGCGGCGCGGCTCGCGGCGGGCGAACAGGTGGCGGTCCTGGAGACGGGCCTGCTCACCCAGTATGGGCTGTCCGTGGGCGATCCGGTGCGCATCGGCGAGCAGACCTTCACGATCGCGGCCGCTCTAGAGAATGTACCGGGTGAGTCGGCGGCGATCGCCCAGCTCTCGCCCCGCGTCTACATCCCACTCTCGCGCCTGCCTGAAACCGGCTTGCTCGGGCCGGGCAGCCTCGTGCGCTACAAGACCTATTTCAAGTTCGGCCCCGAGGTGGATGCGGAACGGCTGGTCACCGAGATGCGCAGCCGCTTTCGCGAGCTTCGCCTCGGCTTCGACACGGTGGAGGAACGCAAGGAAGACCTCGGCGAGGCCCTGCAGAACGTGTACGCGTTCCTGAGCCTCGTCGGCTTTGTCGCGCTGTTTCTCGGTGCGATCGGGGTGGCCAGTGCGATCCATGTCTACGTGCGCCAGAAGATCGCGACCGTCGCCGTGCTCCGCTGCCTCGGCGCGAGTGCCTGGCGCAGTTTCGCCGTCTACCTGGTGCAGGGCATCGGCATCGGTTTCGTGGGCTCGATCCTCGGCGCTGCGCTGGGCGTGGCGGTCCAACTCGCGCTACCGGCGCTGGTGCAGGGCCTGCTCCCCTTTGAGGTCGACTTCACCATTGCCTGGGGTGCCGTCCTCAATGGCGCGGCCGCCGGTCTCGTCATCTGCGTGCTTTTCACCCTGCTTCCTCTGCTTGCGATCCGGCGGGTTTCGCCCCTCGTCGCGATCCGCTCAAGCTTCGCGGAAAATACGGACCGTCGCGATCCGCTGCGCTGGGCCCTCTACGCGCTGATCGTTGCCGCGGTGACCGCCTTTGCCCTCGCGCAGACGACGCGCTGGGAGCACGGTCTTGGCTTCGTGGCCATGCTGGCCCTGAGCTTCGGCGTGCTGACCGGTCTCGCTCGCCTCGTGGCCCTGTCCGCCCGGCGCTTTTTTCCGAAGAGCGCCCCGTACGTCTGGCGCCAGGGCGTCGCGAACCTCTACCGCCCGAATAACCGCACCGTGCTGCTGCTGCTGGCGCTGGGCCTGGGTACTTTCCTGATTGTGACGCTTGCCCTCACGCGGGCGACGCTGGTGGCGCAGATCGAAAACACGGGTGGGGCCAACCGCCCGAACCTGCTCTTCTTCGACATTCAGGACGACCAGATCGGCCCGCTCGAACGCATCCTCGCGGAGCAGTCGACCCCGATTGTGGCGCAGGCCGCGATCGTCACCATGAAAGTGCGCAGCATCAAGGGCCGCACCGTGGAGGACATTCTCAAGGACAACACCTCGCGCCTGCCGTCCTGGACGCTGCGCCGTGAGTACCGTTCAACCTATCGCGGCCAGCTGTCCGCGACGGAGACTCTGCTGGAGGGGACCTTCACGGGCCGGGTGGAGCCGGGAGTCGAGGAGGTGCCGATTTCAATGGAGGTCGGGCTGGTGCGCGACCTGCAGCTCAAGCTCGGTGACGAAATGGAATTCGACGTCCAGGGCGTGCCGCTCAAGGCGCGCCTGACCAGCATTCGTGAAGTTGAGTGGCGCCGCATGGAGCCGAATTTCTTCGTCCTGTTCCCGGAGGGTGTGCTGGAGGCAGCCCCCAAATTTTTTGTGGCCGCAACGCGGGTGGCGACGCCGGCCGATTCAGCGCGCGTACAGCGCGCCGTGGTCGCGGGGATCCCCAATGTGTCCGCGATCGATCTCGCACTGATCCTGCAGACCCTCGACAGCGTGTTTTCAAAGATCCAGTTCGTCGTCCAGTTCATGGCGCTCTTCACCGTGGCCACCGGCGTGATCGTGCTGGCTGGCGCGGTGATGTCGGGACGCTTCCAGCGCCTCCGCGAGACCGTCCTGCTGCGCACGCTCGGGGCGAACCGTCACCAGCTCGTGCAGATCCAACTGGTCGAATACGCGATTCTGGGCCTGCTCGCTGCGCTCGTCGGCTGCGGCCTGGCCCTGCTGGCCAACGGGTTGCTGGCGGCCTTTGTCTTCAAGACGGTGGGTGCCTTCCCCTTGTCCACGCTGCTCGGCGCGGTCGTCGCGGTCATGGTCGTCACCCTAGCTACCGGACTGCTCGCCAATCGCGGGGTGGCCGACCATCCGCCGCTCGAGATTCTCCGGCAGGAAACCTGATTGTCGGCCGAAGAGGGCGGATGGGGCCGGTGGGACCGATGAAACCTTCAGGTCTCATCTGCCCCCTCAGTCCCATCCGTCCCATGCTTGGGCCGCCGAGACTTCCGGCTTGTTCCCGCCGGGCGATTCCGTGTGACTTACGTGGTGCGTCGCATCGTTACTTTCCATTACACCCTTCGTGATCCGCAGGGCCGTATGCTCGATACCTCGGCCGGCGGGGATCCGATTCGCTATCTGGAGGGCGCCGGCCAGATCATCGATGGCCTAGACGAGGCGCTGCGCGGGGTGGCCGCCGGAGTTCGGGCGCAGGTTCAGGTCCCGGCCGCCAAGGCCTACGGCGAGCACGATCCGCAGCAGGTGCAGCGCGTGCTCCGATCGCTTCTCCCCGTCGAGGGCGAACTCAACCCGGGCGACCAGTTTCAGGTGGGCAGCGACCAGTTTTCCCCCGTGGTCACGGTGGTTTCGGTGGAGGGGGCGGATGTCCTCCTCGACGGCAATCATCCCTTGGCTGGAGTGGACCTGACGTTTGAAGTGGAGCTCCTCGCCGCCCGCGAAGCGACCGCCGACGAACTGGCCCATGGCCACGCCCACGCCGAAGACGGTAAGTGTGGTTAACGGTGGTCAGCGAGCGATCCCCCTTCTGGCGATGCCGCACATGACACTCGAGAAACGGCGTCTGCCTGAACCCATGAATGCCGGCCGAAGTCGGCTTGAAGACAGCCCGAAGGATCGATTTTCGTGTAGTTCGCGTGTTTCGTGGTTTTTCCTCCTCCCAAGCCCATCCCATGAAAGTCCTTGGCATTGATATTGGCGGCTCCTCGGTTAAAGGCGCGCCGGTTGACACCGCAACCGGCCGCTTGCTGGCCCCGCAGCACCGCATTGCGACGCCGGTGGTCCTTAAGCCCAAGCAGGAGGCGGAAGTGATTCGCGAGCTAGCCCGCCACTTTGGTTGGAAGGGACCGATCGGTTGCGGATTTCCCGGCGTGGTCCACGGCGGCACGATCAAGTTTCTCGGCAACCTCCATCAGGAGTTTGTCGGCTGCGATGTCGCGAAGCTCTTCGGCCGCGCGACCGGGTGTCCGGTCCGTCTGGTGAACGACGCCGATGCCGCCGGCCTGGCCGAGATTCGCTTTGGGGCTGGGCGCGGCGTCCGCGGCACGGTGCTGATGCTCACCTTTGGCACGGGCGTGGGGAGCGCACTGTTCACCGGCGGGCGGCTCTACAACAATTCCGAGTTTGGCCAGTTTCCCTTGCGCGGAAAGCCGGCCGAGCGACGGATCTCCGCCGCCGCCAAGGAACGGCTCGATCTGTCGTTCAAGGAATGGGCGGGGCGGGTTTCCGAGTACGTGGTCGAGGTGGAAAACCTACTTTGGCCCGAACTGATCATTGCCGGCGGGGGCATCAGCGCAGACCATAAAAAGTGGTTCAAGCATCTGAAGATCCGCTCCAAGATTGTCCCGGCCAAGTTCCGCAATGAAGCCGGCCTCGTCGGCGCGGCGATCAACGCGGCGGACTGAGTCCGCCGCCCCTTTTTTGTCATGCCACCCCCCGTCCTGATCGTCGGGCAGGGCATCGCCGGATCGGCCCTCGGGTGGGCCTGCGAGCAGGCCGGAATCGATTTCGAAATCGCCGACGCGGGGCATGGCCCGGCCGCAAGCCGGGTGGGGGCCGGTATCCTGAATCCGGTTACGGGCCGGCGTCTCGCGCCCACGTGGGGCTTCGACGCGTGGATCGGCCAGAGCGTCGCCCTGTACCGCGCGATGGAGGCGGCGGTCGGCCGGCCGCTGATCCGTCCCATGCGGATCTACCGACGCTTTCGCGACGCGGCGGAGAGAGCCGCTCTTTCCGCGCGGTGGGGTCCCGGGGAGGTGGCGCCTGCGCATGTGGGCCCCCGGGACGCCGATGGGTTCTGGATCGAGGATGTCTGGCAAGTCGACACGGCGGCGGTGCTGGCGGAACTGCGCGCGCGCTGGCTTCGCTCCGGCCGACTCCGGATTGGGGCCGCGTCGGTCGCAGCGGAAGCGGCCCGCCGGGATGTGATCATCCTCTGCGGCGGGGCCGAGGTGGCGGACGCCTTCGACTTCGTGCCCTGGGAGCGGGCCGCCGGCGAGATCCTGTCCGGGATGACCACGGGCCTCGATCCCGGGGTGATTCTCCATCGCGGTCACTGGGTGCTGCCCCTCGGGGCGGATCGAGCCAGAGTGGGCGCCACCTACGAGGTGTCGGCAGGGGAGGCCAGACCGACGCCGGCCGGCCGGGCGGAGTTGGCGCAGACTGCCCGGGAACTGCTGGCTCCAGATGGGTTTACGGTAACCGGGCACGAGGCGGGAGTCCGGCTGGGGACCAAGGACCGGCGGCCCTGTATTGGCCGGCACCCGACCACGCCCAGGCTGGGTCTGCTTGGGGGACTTGGGTCCAAGGGTGCGCTGTGGGCGCCGGCCTTGGCGCGGCAGTGGGTGAATCATCTCACCGAGGCGGTGCGGTTCGACCGCGAAGTTGATGTGGGCCGGTTTTTCCGGCCCTGCTGCGCGGATGAGGCGAGGTGAATTCCGGGCATTTTCTTGCCTCTGTCTGGCGGATCGGTGTTCGTTGGCGCGTAACCTGTTTCTGCCGATCAGCGTCACTATGTCGGAGTCGCCCAACCACAACTCAGTCTGCTTGTTCTCCATGAAACGCATGCTCCTCGCGGCCTTTGCCGCCACTGCCCTCGCCGGATTCATCATCGCCCAGCCCGCGCCGAATGCGGAGAAAAAGGGCCCGGAAACGCAACTCGGCCAGTCCATGGACAAGTTAAACGGTGCCTTCCGCACGCTGCGCCGCCAGGTGGCCGATGCGTCGAAGAACGCCGAATCGCTCGCGCTGGTGGCGACGATTCGCACCGAGGCGGTTGCCGCCAAGAAAGAGATTCCCCTGAAGGCAGCCGACATCCCGGCGGCCGAGCGCACGGCTTACGTCACGAAGTATCAGAAGGGTATCGATGACCTGGTTACCCTGATTGGCCGTCTCGAGCTTGCCCTGAAGGCGAACGACAACGCCGGCGCGGAGAAACTGGTCGCCGACATGGCGAGCGCGCAAAAGGCGGGCCACGACGAATTCCGCAAAAAGAAGAGTTAAGTGACTCGCCTGCGGCGCGCGTTGGTCCTCGGTTTTTTTGGCCTAGCCCTGACGGGCATGGCGCGCGCCGACGATGCGGCTTTGGGGCGGGCACTTGCGGGCGAGGTGCGGGAGCTTTTCCGCGCGACCTGTCTGGAGTGCCACGGTCCCGACCTGGCCTCGCCGGAAGGCGAATTCGGCTATGTCCTGGACCTTCCGCGGATGGCTGCGGATCCGGAATTGGTGGTGCCGGGTGCCCCGGCAATGTCCGAGCTCTATCTGCTCATCCTGCACGACGAGATGCCCGGCGAGGACTCGGACCATGGCGCCCTGAGCCTGATTCAGAAGGAGACCGTCCGGCGCTGGATCGAGTTGGGCGCGCTGGCACCCGAGCCAGCGGCAGAGGGTTCGGGTGACGCGGGCGCGATGTCGGGCCCGCCGAGTCCGCGCCGAGCGTCGTTGCTCGACCGCAGCTTGCGGTGGCTCGGGGAACTCCACGGCCCGGCGGTCCACTTTCCCGTCGCCCTGCTCGTGGTGGCGGCGCTCGCGCAGCTCCTGACCTCGACCGCTGCGATGGTTTTTTGCCTCAGGGTCGCGGCCGTGATGGCGCCGCTGGCCGCGGGCTTCGGCTGGCTCAACGCGGACTACGCGAGTTTCACGGCCAAGTCTGCGGCCCTGCTGGCCTGGCACCGCTGGCTGGGGGTGGCCACCGCCATCGTGGCGGTCCTGGCCTGGGCCCTTTCGCGCAAGGCCAGCCCGGCCCTGCGGCCGGTCCTGATCCTGGGCGCGATTCTGGTGCTGGTCGCGGGCGCTTTGGGCGGCGGTTTGTCGCACGGCTTTAGCCACTATCGCTGGTAAACCCGCGTCATCGCCGATCCGGCATGGGGCGCTTTTGTCGCATTGCGACCAAGGGTCCGACGCGCCCAAGCTGTCACCGGTCGCAATCCGGTTCCCGGGCGGCACCGGTCGTCCCACTTTCATGGATATCACCCGCTTCCTCCACAGTCGAACGGCCAAAGCGCTGGGCCTGCTTGGGCTCTGGGCCGCCATCGGGCTGATCCTCTCGATTGAGGTTTACTTCAATGTGTGGGTGACGAAGCCCGACATCCAGTTCCTCGAGGTGGTCCAAGCTCAGTATGCCCGGGCCCTGCTCTGGGCCTTCATGGTGCCGACGATCCTCTGGCTCCGCACCAAGGTGCCGCTTCGCGTCGGGTATTGGGTGGTTGGGGTCACCTTCCATCTGACCCTCAGCTTTGGGATCATGGCCGGGTACTATCTTGTTCGCGTCGCCTTCCTGCTCGTCACCGCGGGCGAGTCGTTCGCCGGTTTTTGGTTTGCCGCGATCGACAATTTCTTCGGGCGAAACCTGATCGACATGGTCTTCTACTGGGGCGTCATGGTCTGCGGCTTCTTCTTCGAGCTGTATCAGAAATACAAGAACGAGCAGGTCAAGGCGGCCCAGTTGGAGTCACGCCTGATCGAGACCGAGCTCAAAGTTCTCCGGCAGCAGATGCATCCGCATTTCCTGTTCAACACCATGAACACCATTGCCGTGCTGGTGCGGGAGCAGCGCAATGACGAGGCGGTCAACCTGATCGCCCGCTTCAGCACGCTGCTGCGCATGTCGCTCGAGGGCGCGCGGGTCCACGAGGTCACGCTCCGTCAGGAGCTGGATTTTCTCGCCCGCTATGTCGAGATCCAGCAGGCGCGCTTCGCCGATCGCCTCACCGTGCGCACCACGGTCTCGCCCGCGGCCCTGGAGGCCCGGATTCCCCATCTGCTGCTCCAGCCCATTGTCGAGAATGCCATCCTTCATGGCATCGCACCCAAGAAAACCCCCGGTACCGTCGATGTCTCCGGAGAGGTGCACCAGGGCCGGCTGCACCTTGTCGTGGCCGATGATGGTCCGGGCTTTTCCGCCACCGGGCCTGAGCCGGGCCGCGAGGGGATCGGGCTCGCCAACACCCGCGAACGACTGAGCAAGATCTACGGCGCGCGCAGCGAGCTTCGCTTGCACAGCGAGCCCGGCAAAGGTACCACCGTCACCATCATCCTCCCCTGCCAGGCCTGACCCCGCCCCCATGTCCGCCCCCCAAGTCCTGTCCGCCCCGCTCCGGGTCTTGGTCGTCGATGACGAGCCCGCCGCCCGGCGCGGCATCAAGCTGCTCCTCGAGTCGGCCTCTGCCGTGAACGTGGTGGGGGAGGCCGGCGATGGTCCCGAGGCTGTGCGGCAGATTGAGGTCCTTGAGCCCGACATCGTCTTTCTCGACGTGCAGATGCCTGGCTACGACGGCTTTGAGGTCATGAAGCGGGTGGCCGCGACACAGCTGCCGGCGGTAATTTTTGTCACCGCCTATGACGAGCACGCCCTGCGTGCCTTCGATGTCAGCGCCGTCGACTACCTGCTGAAGCCCTATGAGGACTCCCGCTTCAATGCCGCCCTGGCCCGGGCGGCCGAGGAAGTGCGGCGCCGTCGGGCCGGGGATCTGGGCGCGAGGCTAGAGCGCCTGATTGCCGCTTTGGAACGGAGTCCGTCGACGCCCCCGGCGCCCGAAGCGGCGGGTCCGGGCGGACTGGCCGATCGGATCCTCATCAAGTCTTCCGGCGAACTCCACTTCCTCAAGACGGAGGAAATCGACTGGATCGAGGCGGAGGGCGACTACATGAAGTTCCATGCCGGCGGCCGGGCGCACCTGCTGCGCGAAACGATGGCGCGGCTCGAGTCACGGCTGGATCCCCGGCGCTTCATCCGCATCCATCGCTCCACCATCGTGAATGTCGATCGCGTGCGGAAGATGAGCCCGTCCTTCGCCGGCGAGTATGCCGTCGTCCTGAACGACGGCACCAAGCTCCGGCTCAGCCGGGGCTACCAGGATCGCCTGCAGGAGATCCTGCGCAGCGCGCTCTGAGGACCGCGTCCCGGCGGCGGGACGGCTTTTCCCGCTTCCGGGCTGTATCCAGTCGGCGAATGCGGGGGTTCCTGCCGCGCATGGCGCGGGTTACGCCATTCGTCGCATCCCCGCGCGGATTGGTCGCATTTTTGCGACTTTGGTCCGCCGCCGGCGGTGGTGGGGGCGTGAAGCCATCTCATCGGCTTCTGATGCTCATCACTTTCCGGGGTATCTGCCGGCCTCGTTGCAGGCGGGCGATGCCGAATCCGTTGCCCTCGCGCGCGCCCTGCTGAGTCCGCAGCACGGGTCACAGGCGATTGTCATCCGGAATCCAAAGCGGGCAGGAACCCTGCCGGCCCGAGTGCAGGCCGCGGTATTCGCTTTTGCTGGGGTGCTCTGGCTCGACGTCCCGCGGCAGGGTACCCAGAGCCTCTCGCACCGCCGGGGCCGACTCGAAACGGATCGCGCCAACCTGCTGCGCTGCTCGATTCGGGGCTCTTTACCTACGACCTACAGCGTCCGAAGGGGCTGCAGGGTCACATGGGCCTGCTTTTTCAGACCCCCTGAGGGCGTCTTCTTCTGGGACCCCGATCGGCCCGCCCGGCCCCGGTGGATCACGGTCGGAGCAGACAAGCCTGACCACGTGGTGCGGGAGGTACCCGAAACCCCCGCGGGCACGTCCTACGCACGCAGTTCCTGCCGATCGATGGCGATTCGCGCCGGCCCGGGTGGGGCCGCCCCGTGGTACAGGCGGCTCGGGACCGGGCGCCGGGGACGACCCGATGCCATTCATCCCTCCGGCCATCCATTCATCAAAATATCCTGCAACTTGCACGAGCCCTGCCGTGTGATGATGCACGGTCAGGTTCCGACCATCGATCCCCACACCGGCTCCGATCCGAACGGCAGCGGGAAGTTTTTTGGGGTTCGGGACGCTTGCCAGTCCGGCCTTTGCCCCAGCAAACTCCTTTTAATATCCGACGCACCATGGCCCAGCCCTCTTCCAGTCCCGCCACGCGCAAGCCCGAGCGCACCAAGCTCTACCTTCTCCTCGGCGTGATCCTCGTCATCGCCGTAGGCGTGGCGGTGTTCATGAAACGCAGGGGGGCCGAACAGGCCACCGTGGTAACCTTCGATCAGGTGGTCGTTCGCACGATCACCCAGACGGTCTCGGCCACGGGCAAGATCCAGCCCGAGGTTGAGGTCAAGATCCAGCCCGAGGTGGGCGGAGAGATCACCGAGTTGCCCTTCAAGGAGGGCGCCACCGTCCGCAAGGGCGAGTTGCTCGCCCGCCTCAAGCCCGACAACTTCCGCTATCAGGTCGATCAACAGGAGGCCAGCCTCGCCGCCGCTCGCGCCACCGCGTTGCAGAACAAGGCCCAGCTTCTCAAGGTGCAGGAGGATTTCAAGCGCAGCGAGGACCTCTTTGGCAAAAAGCTGATCTCGGACTCGCAGTTTGTCTCGGACAAGACGGCCCTCGAGGTCGCCCAGGCCAATCTCGACAACGCCGAGGCGCAGATCCGCCGCACCGAGGGCTTGCTCAGCCAGGCGCGCGATCAGCTCTCGAAGACCGCGATCTTCGCCCCGATGGATGGCACCATCAGCTCCCGCTCCAGTGAGGTGGGCGAGCGCGTGGCGGCGACCGGCCAGTTTGGCGGGGCCGAGATCATGCGCGTGGCGGACCTGAGCAAGATGGAGGTTCGCGTGAACGTGAACGAAAACGATGTCGTCAACGTCAAGGTAGGCGACCGCGCCCGCATCCTGATCGACGCCTACCCCAACCGCCGCTTCAGCGGCGAAGTACGCGAGATCGCCAGCGCGGCCCGAACCGAGGGTCTCAACACCCAGCAGGAGGTCACCAATTTCCAGGTGAAGATTCGCATCACCGACAAGGAAATCGCCCTCCGCCCGGGCATGAGCGCGAACGCTGACATCGAGACGCAGACGGTTTCAAATGTCGTGGCCGTGCCGATCCAATCGGTCACTGTCCGCTCGCGCGAGGCCAACAAGACCATCGACCAGATGGCGGAGGATCGCGACAAAAAGGCCAAGGAATCTCAAGGCGAAGGTGCCGCCGCGGCGGTCAATGAGCGCCAGAAGCGCGAGGCCGAGCGCGCGGACCGCGAAGCCCTGCAGCGGGTCGTTTTTATCCGCGACGGCGACAAGGTGAAGCAGGTCGCGGTTGAGACCGGGATCGCCGACACGACACACATGGAGGTCAAGTCCGGGGTGACGGCCGGGCAGGAGATCGTGAGTGGCAGCTTCTCGGTCATTACGCGCACCCTCAAGGACGGCTCCGCGATCCGGGTTGAGGTGCCGAAGAAGGAAGCGGCGGGCAAGTAAGCGTCCGGCCCCACGCCCCTTCCATGCGTACCGTCTCCTCCAGCACCACGCCGCGCGCCGTGCGGCCTCCCGGCCCCCTCGTGATTGATATCGAGGGAGTGACCAAACTTTACCGCATGGGCGCGGAGACGATCCACGCCCTCCGCGGCGTGGACCTGCGCATCCACCGCAACGAGTACCTCGCCATCATGGGGCCGTCGGGCAGTGGAAAATCGACGTTGATGAACATGCTCGGCTGCCTCGATACGCCGACGGCGGGCCACTACCAATTTGCCGCGAAGAACGTCGCCGTTATGATCGACGATGAGCTCGCCGACATCCGCAACCGCGAGATCGGGTTTGTCTTCCAGAGTTTTAACCTGCTGCCACGGTCGGATGCCCTGCACAATGTCGAGCTGCCTCTGATCTATGCCGGTCTTCCCCCGGCCGAGCGCCACGCGCGGGCCCGGGAGGCGCTGGAAAATGTCGGGCTGGGCGACCGCATTCACCACAAGCCGAACGAGCTCTCGGGCGGACAGCGCCAGCGCGTCGCAATCGCGCGGGCGCTGGTCAATCGCCCCTCCATCATTCTCGCCGACGAGCCGACCGGCGCGCTCGATTCGCGTACCGGCGTCGAGATCATGTCCCTGTTCGAACAGCTCTACGAGCAGGGCAACACCCTCATCATCGTCACCCATGAGGAGGACATTGCCCGCCACGCCCGGCGCATCGTCCGCCTGCGCGACGGCCTGATTGAGAGCGATGGACCCGCATAGCCATTGATGAACTTGGATTTCGGATTGCGGATCTAAAGCCATGCCTTCGAGAACGAGAGCGAACCTGTACCTTGAACTCCATCGTGGGGTTAGCTGCAGCCCAGTCCGCGCGCAGGGCGCCGCGCTCCGACCCAATGCGCAATCCGCAGTCCGCCATCCGCAATGAACCGCTTCTTCTACGAGTTCACCGAGGCCTTCCGGATCGCGTTTGCGCAGATCCGGGCCAACAAGATGCGCTCGGCGCTCACCGCGCTGGGGGTCGTCATCGGCATCGTGGCGGTCACCTTGATGGGCACCGCGATCAAGGGTATCGACGTGGGCGTGGATCGCAGCCTGGCGGGCTTCGGCGACAACGTCCTCTATGTGTCCAAGTGGCCTTGGCGCGACGTGGATGACTGGTGGAGTCTGCGCAACCGCCGTCCGATCCGCACGGAGTATGCCCAGCGCGTCAATGAATGGGTCTCGGCCAATCCCAACAGCCCGCTCATCGTCGCCATGCCCGTGGCTGATCGCGGCAGCGTCATTCTCCGGGGCGAGTACAAGCTCTCAAGCATCTACACGGTCGGGAGCACGGCCGACATGCCTCGCATCATGCGGACCGACATTCGCGAGGGGCGCTTCTTCAACGAGTTTGAGTCCGAATCCGGCCGGGCCGTCGTCGTGATCGGTTTCGATGTCGCGGATGCGCTCTTCCCGGGCGAGTCCCCGGTTGGCAAGACGATCCGCGTGAGCAACCAGACCTTCGAGGTCATCGGGGTGGTTGCCCGGCAGGGTAGTTTTCTCGGCCTGTTCAGCTGGGACTCACAGGTCGTGATTCCGCTGAATGCCTTTCGGCGCTACTTCTCCACGACGAACAGCGGCGAGATCCGGGTCCAGGTGGACGTCACGCGCATGGCGGAGGCCAAGGACGAGCTCCGCGGCCTGATGCGACGCTTGCGCCAGCTCGGGCCCGAGCAGAAGGATGATTTTGAAATCAACGAGCAGGGGGCGATCCGTGAGCAGCTGGATCCGATTAAGAATGGCATCGCGATTGCCGGTTTGTTCATCACTGGCCTCGCGCTCTTCGTGGGCGCAATCGGCATCATGAACATCACGTATGTGAGTGTGAAAGAGCGGACCAAGGAAATCGGCACACGGAAGGCCTTGGGCGCCCGCCGGCGCACGATTCTGCTGCAGTTCCTGATTGAGGCGGTTTGCATCTGCCTCGTCGGCGGGGTCGCCGGGCTCACCGTTGCGGCCGGGCTTTCTGCGGTGGTCGGGGTGGTCGCGCCGTCCTTCCCCCTCGTCTTCTCCACCGGGCTGGTCGCCACCGGGCTTGTGATTTCCATCCTCACCGGCGTGGTCAGCGGCTTCGCCCCCGCCGTCCAGGCCAGCAAACTCGACCCGGTGGTCGCGCTGCGGTACGAATGAGCGTTAGATTTTCGAGTCTCGAATTTCGAATTTCGATTCTATGACCGCCATGACAGAGAGCCTGATGAAGGCGCGGACCAAGGCATTTGCTTTGCGGACGCTAACCCTGATCGACGCTTTGCCTGACAGCCGATCTTCCCGAATCGTGGCGGGTCAACTTGGTCGCGCCGGTACGTCGGTTGGCGCGAACTATCGCGCGGTCTGCCGAGCCAAGTCGGCGGCCGACATGATTAATAAACTGACGATCGTGGAAGAGGAAGCGGACGAAAGCGCCTTTTGGCTGGAGATTGTGATCGAACGCGGGCTTCTGCCGGAATCGAAGGCGACCGATCTTTACCGAGAGGCGGGTGAACTCACCGCTATCATGGTCGCCTCCCGCAAGACGCTCTTGCAGGGGAATCGAAAATCGAAAATCGAAAATCGAAAATGAATTTAGTCGAAACCCTCCGTCTCGCGCTGGGCGCGCTCCAGTCCAACAAGCTGCGGTCCTCGTTGACCATGCTGGGCATCGCCGTGGGGGTATTTTCGGTCATTGGCGTCATGACCGTGATCAGCGGGCTCCGCGGTTCGATCGAGAGCGGGCTGAACGTGCTGGGGGCAAATAGTTTCCAGTTCACGAAATTTCCTGCGATCAACTTCAGCGATCCCCGGCAGCGCTTTGCCAACCGGCGCGATATTGATTTCGGGCAGGCCGCACGCTTCAAGCTGCTGATGAGCGAGACGGCGGCCGTCAGCCTTGCGCTCAATCGGAGCGGCATCCGGGTAAGTTATCTTGACCGGCGCACGAATCCCAACGTCCGGATGACGGGTACGGACGAAAATTTTCTCTCCAGTCGGAATTTCGACGTCGCCGCCGGCCGCAATATCGGTCCGGGGGACGTCGAATTCGGCCGCGCGGTTGCCGTGATCGGCAATGGCATCGCGGAGCGGATTTTTCTCAACGAGGATCCGCTTGGCAAGGCCGTCCGCATGGACGGCCAGAGCTATACGGTGATTGGGGTGCTCGCGGCCAAGGGTTCCTCCTTTGGCCAGAGTCAGGACAATTTCGTGGTGATTCCGATCACCCAGTTCATGGAGGTCTACGGCCGGGCCCGGCGCTCGGTGGGCATCAATGTGCAGGCGGTCAACCAAGCCGAGCTCGTCGCCACGCAGGAGCGGGCGATCGGGGTGATGCGGCTGGTGCGCAGCCTGGAGCCGGAGGATCGGAATGACTTCGAGGTGTTCTCCAATGAGTCGCTGATCGAGGCCTTCAACAACATCGCCGGCGTCGTTGCGGTGGGCGCCTTCGTGATCAGTGCGATCGCGCTGCTCGCCTCCGGGGTCGGCGTGATGAACATCATGCTGGTCAGTGTGACCGAGCGGACCAAGGAGATCGGCATTCGCAAGAGTATCGGCGCCAAGAAGCGAAACATTCTCAACCAGTTTCTGATTGAGGCGACCCTGCTATCGATGATGGGTGGGCTCGCCGGTATCCTGTTCGGAGTGCTGGGGGGCAACATCGCCGCGACGTTCTTCAACGCGGAAATGATTTTTCCCTGGGGCTGGGCCATCGCCGGTTTGCTCGTGTGCAGCGCGATCGGCATCGGCTTCGGGCTTTATCCGGCCTATAAGGCCGCATCCCTCGATCCGATTGAGGCCCTGCGCTACGAGTGACGGGGATTTGATTTTCGATTCTCGATTTTCGATTTCGGCAGACTGCCTCTCCGGGGCAGCCATGGGTAGTGTTGGCTTGGGCCGCGAGAGGGGCGGCCGCTCACGACCTGGCATCGAACGATCCACCTTCCGCCTGAGGTAACGCGCCCGAAGCCAGCACAATTCCCACGCGCCCGGCTGCAGAAATCGAAATTCGAAAATCGAAAATCGAAAATCCCGAATTCCGCTACCCGCGCCGGATCTCTGAGCCCCGAAAACGGATCTGGATACGGTAAACCTTCTTGATCCGGCAGGTAAGCTGGCCGGTGGTCAGGTTTACATGCTCCGGGACCTCGATGCGGTGAAGGTCGACCGCCGCATGGTAGCCGCGCTCGGAAAAGATATCGATCAGCATGGCCAGCGCGAGGGGATCCTCGAGGACGGGTTCCTCGGTGTTGACCAGCGCCACGCCGCTGATCGCGTGACGGATGACGATGGGCATGACCTTGAAGCGAACAAATGCCACCACCTTGGCAAAGAGGTCGCGGTGCTCGACCTCGTAGCTGTCGAGCCGCTTCACCATCTCCTGCCGGGCATGGATGATGATTTCGCTCGCGACCGGGATCATGCGCAGCCGGTCGTGCGTGCGGGGATCCAGCTCCAGCGTGCTTTGATACTGCAGCTCGCGCAGGATGTTCTGCTCAACCTCCGTGATCGAGCCCTGCGCATTGACGAAGTGGTAGTGGAACTTTTCCTTCAGCGACTGGAGCGCTTCCCACGTCTGTTCCTTGAAGACGCGGTAGCGACGCTGGGCGAGGGCCTGATCGTAGTCCGTGGGGCGCTCCTCCTGCAGCTCACCCAGCCCGGTGCGCACGACCTCCTCAGTGTGCCGCTTGATGTCCAGGCCGCGCCTGAGCTGACGTTCAACCGAAGTGCGTTCGTCGACGAACAGCACCATGATGTGCACGGTCGGCTGGCGGAAATGAATCCCGATCGGCGTGTTGTGAAAATCCGCGCGGAGGGCATGCATCTTGCTGACGAGCAGCTTGAGGCAGGCGACCTGGACCTTGGTGCGCGGGAAGCCATCAAGAATACAGCCGTCGCGGTACTCCTCCCGCAGGAGTTCCTGGAGGAGAATGCTGACCACCTCGCGGTCGCCGACCATGCTGCCGGCATTCTTGATCCGCTTGGCCTCGGGGGAATTGAGGAGCGAGCTGATGACAATCGGAGGGCAGGTGAGGCCACGCGCCTGCAGGATGAACTCAGTGTTCGTGCCCTTGCCCGAGCCGGGGGCGCCGCCGAGGAGGATGAACTCCTTGGGGAACCGCAGGTTTTCCCGTCCGTATTCCGCCTCAAGTTCCTCCCAGACTGCGGAAAAGATCAGGGCCGCGTCCTTGATCTCAAGGTCGGGCTGCTTGGCGCCCTGGGCCGGTGGCGGGCCGGGCTCAGGCGAGGGAGAGGGAGAGGAGAAGGGGGCGGAAGGGCTCGACATGGGGAATGGCGTGAGGCCATGAAAAACCGCTTTCGCAATCGCTGGCGACTCCGGAATTGTAGGTTCCGATGGAACCTACCCCGCGCAGCCGCGGTCATGACCGGCGTCGCCGCAAGCAACTGTTCTTTGGACAAGCCATAAAAATTCCCGGAGGCCTCGCCTCGCGGGATTGTTAGTTGAAGCTGGACCTGGCCGGACCGCCCTTGGGCGGTCCGGCCTTGGCTTGTCCAACCGGTCTAGGTTTTTCGGAACAGCACCCGCGGAGCGGTTTCCATCTGACCGCGGGTCACGCCAAGCTGGTTGATCAGCTTGAGCTCGCGCCACAATTCGGGACCGGAAATCTCCCCGCGCAGCAGCCGCTGGTAACGATCAAGAGTCCGGGTGACTTCCTCGCCCGTCTCGTTGACGAACTCGATCCGGAAGCTGCGGGCGCCGAGCGAGAGGAAGCGGCTGGCGTACTCGGCCCCCGTTTGGGCGCGATTATTGAAGACGGTGTTGCGGCAACCGGCGTCGGCCTTGAGCGGGAGCTCGGCCCCCACGCGGTCCCGCAGGGCCACGCGGTGCTTGTCGCAGGGACGCCCGCAGTCGCGGTAGTCCTTGCCCGTCGAGAGAAAGGCGCAGAACACGCAGTGCTCCATGTGAAACATGGGCATGTGCTGATGGATCGTCAGATCGAACCAGGCGCCCGGCGCGGCCGCGAGCAGGGACTCCAGTTGCGCGACGTTGAGATCGTAGCTGGCCGTCACCCGCTCCAGCCCATGACGCTCGATGAAGTGCTGCGCAGTCAGCGGATTCGCGACATTCAGCGAGAAATCCCCCCGCCGACGATCACCGGCAAAGTAGGCGAGATGCTCGGCATTACGCACGAGGTAACCGTCAGCCTCGCAGGAGCGTACCTGCTTCAGAATCCATTCCTCGCCCGGCTTGAAGATGCGGGGCGGCGCAACCCAGATGGATGATTGCGGATTGCGGAGCTCGGACTGCGGATTGGAGATCTCCGCACGGGTGGTGGCGGACGCGGAAGCCTGGAGTTCGCGGAAGCAGGTGACGGCGTCGCGGTAGCGTTTTGGGTCCTCGAATTCCGCGTAGATCGTCCGCACGCCCGCGGCCCACGCGGCCTCCAGTTGAAGGGGCTCACGAATCACGGCGATGATTTCCGCGGCCTGCTTCGAGACGGGGCGCTCCCCCTTCACTCCAAAATCCGCACGCCGCAACTCCCTCAGCTGCCACCGCTTGGGCTGAATCCGCAGCCGCTCGAGTCCTGCGACTGCCTCGCGCCTCAGCCGGTTGAGCTCGCTGACCGGCACCAGCACCTGGCCCTCCAGCTCCGAGGTGAGCGCGCCGAGCCGGAACGGCGTTCCTCCGAGCCGGCCCAATTGCGCGCGGAGCCGCTCGGTGGTGAGGGGCTGGCTCTCGGCCACCGCGAGGGGAACCGCGGACTCGACCTTGACCACGTGGCCGAGGCCGTCATTCGCCACCAGCGTCAGCGGCGCGCCGGCCTGGCCGTGGACCTCCAAGTCGAGCGGCCGCTGGAAACGGATCTTGTCGCCCTCGAAGGTCGAGCGGACCTCGCGGTCCAGCGCCGGATCATTCGTCTTCCACAGGCGCTGCCCGGGCTGCACGCGGCGCAGATCAAGATCGTTGTGGCCAAAGCCGATGGCGGTCTCGGCTCCGCCGGGTTCAACCTGATAGACGCGCCCGCCCTGTTCGCCAGCCTCCGGACGGCCCGCATCGAAGACTACGCCGTCGCCGGGCTTCAAGGGCGCGATCAGGCGGGCATGGACGCGGTCGCCGTTCACGCGGGAAACTTCGCCGAGGAACACGCCTCGCTTGGTCCCGAATCGGCCGTGGGCCAGCTCCTGATTGTGAACACCCTTGAACCAGCCGGTGTAGAGTCCGCGCGAGAAGGACATCTCCAGCTCATAGCGGGCGGAGGGCGCTGGTGCCTGGCTCGTCGCCAAGGTGGGAGGCGGGGCGCCCAGATCGGTCATGATGCGATCAAGGGCCTGCCGGTAAACGCGGGTGATGGACGCCACGTATTCTGGGCTCTTGAGCCGACCCTCGATCTTCAGGGAAGCGACGCCGGCCCGAACCAGCTCGGGCAGGACTTCAAGACCGGAAAGGTCCTGCGGGCTGAGCAGATACTTGCGGTCGCCCAAGTCGACGGCGACGCCGTCGGAGATCAGCTCGTAGGGCAAGCGGCAGGCTTGGGCGCACTCGCCGCGGTTCGCGGACCGGCCACCCAGCGCTTCGCTGGTGAGGCACTGACCCGAGTAGGCCACACAGAGGGCGCCATGAACAAAGACTTCCAGCGGGAGCGGCGGGAGGCCGGTGGCACGCTGAGCGGCCTGAATCGATTCGATTTCCTTGATCGAGTTCTCCCGCGCCAGCACCACGAGCTCCGCGCCGAGGTCACGGGCAAACTGGACGCCGGCGGCACTCGTCACGGTCATCTGGGTCGAGCCGTGAATCGGAAAATCCGGCGAGAGTTCGCGGATGAGCCGGCAGATGCCGATGTCCTGGACGATGGCCGCGTCCACTCCGGAGGCGATGATCGTACGCAGATAGTCTGCCGCATCCGGAAGTTCGGGCGTGAATACGAGCGTGTTGAAGGTCACATAGCCGCGCACGCCCCGCTTGTGCAGGAAGGCCATCAGCGCCGGCAGGTCGGCCTGGGTGAAATTCTTGGCGCGCATGCGGGCGTTGAACCGCTCGAGCCCAAAGTAGATGGCATCGGCACCATTCTCAACGGCCGCCCGGGCGCATTCCCAGTCGCCGGCGGGCGCCAACAACTCCGGTCTCGCGGGCGGCGAGGCCGGCGGCGCAGGCGAGGGTTGGGCGAGGGTGACCGGATCTGGCATGGGGTTGTCTGTAGCGGTGCGGCCCTGGGTCGCAACAGCATTAGGAAAAACCGGCCAAGAGGGAACTTTCACGCTGCCGGGCGTCTATCGGGGGATGAAAACCATCCGACCCCTGATCGCCGTTCTGCTGCTGGCCGCGTCCTCGCTCCTGACCTCGGTTCCCCCGCTGGGCGCGTCTACCCCGGCGGACCCGTCCGCGCAGGCGGTCGCAAGTTGCGTGGAAGCGGCGACCGATGAAATCAACGCGATCCGGGCCAGCGCCGAGGCGTCCAAGCAGGCGCGGCCCGAAGAACAGCGTTCCCGCTATCGGGAGTTCGAGCAAAAGCGCAAGGCCCGGTGACCAGCTGATCACGGGACTGAGCTCCGCCGCGCCAGGGAACTTTGACTCAATCAAGGTGAAGCATGAGCGGGTCCGCGCAAGGCCGTCGCCTCACTCAGGCGCGCTCAGTCGGCTTGAGCTTGACGCGGGTCTTTCGATGGAATCGGCCTTGGTTCCGTTTCAGCGATGCCGTCCGTGACGGATGATGTCCCACACGACGTACAACCCGAGGACGGCGGAAAGCAGATAGCCAACGATTCCGAGGGCGGGGTAGCCGAGAAGGAAGGGAGGGATGCGGGTCGTCACGATCAGCGAGGATCCGATGATCAGCGACCCGATGATCACGCCCAGTGCAATGCGGTTGGCGGAAGTCTTCAGCGCGTCGTCGATCTCCTCCAGCCCACGGTGGTGGAAGTTGATCGTGAGATCGTCATGCCCCAGCCGCCGGACAAGTCGTTGGAGTTCACCCGGCAGGTCATGCAGCCCAGAGAGCGCTGCGCGGGTCAGATCCCGCAGCCGGCGACCCATTGCGCGGGCTCCGACGCGTTCCCGCTGGACGGTCTTCAGGATCGGCCCGGCGTGAATGCGCAGATTGAATTCCGGATCGAGCGCGCGGCCGACTTCCTCGATCGAGAGAACGGCCTTGGCCATCAACGAATAGTCGCGGGAGAGCGGGATGCCGTGGCGTCCGAAGATATACAGGAGCTTGAGCATGGCCCGGCCCAGCTCCTGGCGTCCGATGATGAAGTTCAGGTCCTCCCGCAGGGCGAGCGTGACTTCCTTCTCCATCGTGCGCGGGTCAATCAGCGCATTGGGCGGCGCCAGCGCCGTGGCGATCTCAACGATCCGCTCGGCGTCCTGCTCCACCGCCGCCTGCCAAAAATCCGCGAGGGCATGGCGGAGCCGCCGCGTGAGATGTCCGGCCAGTCCCCAGTCAATCAGGCAGAGCCGCCCATCCGGCGTGGCCAGAACATTGCCGGCGTGGGGATCCGCGTGGAAAAAGCCGGCCACCAGCACCTGGTGCACGAGCGAGCGGGCGCCGTGCGCGGCCAGCAGGCGCGGGTCCACGCCTGGATGGCTGCCGTTGCCCACGGTGGTGCCCTCGACGAAGTCCATCACCAGCAGTCGCTCCGTCGTGAGCGCATTGAGCACGCCGGGAGCGAAGACCTGTTCCGGCGCCGGATTTAGGGTGTTGAAATACTGCTGGTTTCGCGCCTCGTTGAGGAAGTCGAGCTCGCGCAGCACGCCGGCCCGGACCTCAGCCACAACGGCCGGCAGGTCGAAGGCCTGCAGGGCGGCCACCCGGGTGTGTAGCTGCTGCGCCAGCCAAGCGGCGAGTTCAAGGTCAGTGTGCACATTGCGCACGATGTTGGGCCGCTGAACCTTCACGGCGACAGCGGCGCCGCCGTCCCGCAGCCGGGCGCGATACACTTGGGCGAGAGAGCCCGCCGCGATCGGCGACGGATCAAATTCACTGAAGACCATGGACGGATCCTGGCCCAACTCCGCCCGCATCACGCGGTCAATTTCCTCGAAGGGCAGCGCCGGCACATGGTTCTGCAATTTGCGCAGCTCGATGATGAAGGGCGCCGGAACCGTCTCGGGCCGCATCGAGATGAGCTGGCCCAGCTTGACGAAGGTCGGACCGAGTTCCTCCAGGGCCAGGCGGATGCGCTCCCCCGTGCTGCGGTGCTCGGCCGGGGCGGGAACGAGGCGCTGCCAGAAACCCGACGGCACCTCGATCTGGTCAAGCAGGTCCGCGAAACCGTGCCGCGCGAGCACGCTGAAGATTTCCTTCGCGCGAACGGCGTGCTTGAGGAGGTCGAAGCCCTTCACGACTGGCCGGGGGGCGGAGTGGCGCCGCCGGTCCGGGCCTCGAGGGCCTGCACGCGCTGCTCCAGGGCGGCGATCCGTTCGAGGGTCGCCGCGTCGGCGCGCTGGGTGTAGTCGCGGATTCGCGCGCCGAGCTGGTCCGACATGTCATCGAATTCCTTACGGCCCTGTTCCGCAATGCGCTCGGCCATGGCCCGCGCGTCGGCGGCGCTGACCTTGCCCTGCTTGACGTAATCCTGGAGGGCGTGCTCGGCCTTTTCCTTGGTCACGATGGCGGCGCCGACTCCGGCGAGGAGGGTCTTTTTGATGAGGTCGATCATAGTGCCGCCAATCTAGCGGCGATTGGCCGGTCCCGCAAACGCAAAGGCGGGCCGGGGCCCGGCTCCTAAAGCGCGGGTACGGCCGGCGCCGGCGTCTTGGCCGCGTGGGGCGCAGCCGACCGCAGCCAGGCCGCGAGGAGCACGGTGAGCGTGAAGGCGCCGCAGGCAAGCCAGCCGACCTGGGTGTAGCCGACCAGCTGGCCGGCGGCACCGCGCGTCACGAGCAGGCCGGCGACGAGATTGGCCAGACCACTCGATGCCTGCTGGATCGCGGAATTCACGCTCATGAAACCGCCACGGTACTTCCCCTCGACCGCATTGGCTACCATGGCCATCGCTGGGGCGAAGCGGCCGGACATCGTGACGAAAAACACGCTGGTCGCGGCCAGGGTGATCCCCAGCGGGCCGGGACCGAGACGGGTCACCACCAGAACGGTCGCCACGGCTACCAGCGAGACCCACGCGAGGATGTGGAGTTTATCGTGGCGGTCGGCCAGGCGGCCGAACCACGGCATCGTGAAGAAGGTGCAGACGCCTCCCACCAGATAGATGAGGGGCAGTTGCTGCTCGGGCAGGCCCACGTTGGCGACCATGGACGGGGCCATGAACGGAATGACAGAGGCCCCGGCAAACACCAGCACGGCACTCAGGAGGAACGCCCTGACGTGGATCCGATGCGTGAGGATCTCGACCATCTGCCGGACCGGGTGCGCGGCCGTCTTGTGGCTCGGCACGTGCGGCAGCGACCGCAGGGCGACCGCGAGCACGATCGCGCTGACGATGGCGAGCAGGTAGAAAGGGGCGTGCCACTCATACGTGGTCGCGAGAAAAAGCCCGGCCGGCACACCGAGGACCGAGGCCAGCGGAAAGGCCGCCATGACGGTGGCCGACGCGCGACCGCGCCGCTCCGGCGGCACCGCGTCGCCAATCATGGCCCCGACGACGGAGCCGGCCACGCCGCCGCAGGCGCCCGCCGCGATGCGCGCGGCCATGAGCCATTCGTAGGTGGGGGCGAGCGCACAGCCCAGTGTGGCCAAGGTAAAGCCTGCGTACAGCACGAGCAGAACGGGCCGCCGATCAAAGCGATCGAGCACGAAGCCCGCGAGGAACCCAGTGAGCGCCGCCGACAGGCCGTAGGAGGCGACCAGTCGGCTGAACTGGCCCGGCTCGATCTCGAACACGCGCATGAGGCTCGCCCCGAGCGGCATCATGATCATGAAATCCATGATGTGCGTAAACTGAATCGCCGCTAACGTCAGCAGGAGGGTGCGTTCATTGAACGCAGGTTGGGTGGGCGAAGACGTCACGGCGTGACCCAAGGCGGAGTTGCCGGGCGGTGCAAACGCGGAGTGGGGATGCGTCCTCAGGATTTTACCGGGGCGGTCGGAGGAGCGGAAAGTTCGCGGATCAGGCGAAGAAACTGCTCGGCCCCGCGGCTTTGGTAACGTTGCAAGTGACGCACGATCGCGACCTCG
>CAMAXB010000002.1 GCA_945862035.1 Opitutus sp. GAS368 | reverse complement strand
GCTCCCCCCCCCTACATCCTTCCCCTCGACCACCACCCGTCCCCATTAGTCATTGCCCATTGGTAATTGGTCATTACCCACTCCCCATCCATGCCCTCCTCTTTCACCATCACGCGCCGGGTTGAATTCCACGAGACGGATGCCGCCGGGCTCATGCACTTCTCGAATTTCTATCGTTGGATGGAGGTGTGTGAGCATGAGTGGTTCCGGACGCTTGGCCTGGCGATGATGAGCACGACGCCCGAGGGCGTGCGCCTCGGGTGGCCGCGACGCGAGGCGGCCTGCAACTTTCTCCGCCCCCTGCGGTGCGGCGATGTGGTGCGTATCACCGGCACGGTCACGGAGACCGGACCGAGCCACCTCGCCTACGCCTTCGTCTTCGAAAAGGACCGGGCCGGACGCTGGACCGAGGTCGCCAACGGGCGGATGTCGACGGTGCACGTCAGCCAGGACTCCGCCGGACGCATGGAAGCCATGCCGATGCCGGAAAAGACCCGCGCCGCGCTCGGCTAGAGCAGTTTCAGCAAACCCGCCGCCGGGGTCAGCGACCCCGGCTTGTCCGAACCCTCAGCTGATCATCATCAACCGCACGTCGCCGGGTTTGGTTTCGGGCGCGCGGTGAACGCAAGGCAGGACGGGATTTTCGGGCGTCGCGCAGGCGATGCGCCAGAGACTGCCGATCCCAAACGCGTAGGGCCGCGCCCCCGGAAGCGGCGCGTAGTGCAGATCGTAGCAGCGATCGCGGAGGAACTCCTCAAAGTCCACGCCCTCGGCCCCGCCAAAGAGACGGAGCAGCGCGGCGCGCGTCTCGGGCACGTCCACCCGCCGCTGCGCTTCCTCGTTGAGCAAGCCCTCGCTGGTGGCCCCAAAGTAGGTGCAGAGCCAAGTGTCGGCTGGCACCGGCGCGCTGTCGACGTGATAGGAGAACACATCCGTCGGGATGCCCTCCGCCTCCTCATCCCGCGGGTAAGCGTGGATGATGTTCAGCTCGGGCGAGAGGCCCTGGTCGCGCAGAAGCCGCTGATCGGCGAGCATGACCTCAATCGCCCTACGGCCGGCGGCACTCACCGACAGGGCCCGCAACGTATCCTCGTCGATCGCAACAATGCCCTCGCCGGAGCCCAGCGCACGTGCGACCTCGCCGAAATTGCCGGCGAGCGATCGTTCCCAGCAGAGGGCATTCACCCCATTCGCCATCGGCGTGGTGAGCAGCTCCTGAAAGCTCCCCACGCGCCGCACGCGAGGATAGCCGGCCGGCTCAGTAAAGGTCGTCATGCGGAGTCCGAGGAGAACAGGAATCCGGCGAAGCGCGAGTTTCGGCGAAAGTAACCCAATAGGTTACACGAGGATTGCCAGAATCGACGCTCCTGCCCGGACCCTCCGGAAACTCAGGTCTCACGTTTCAGTCATCCGGTTTCCCGTCTCCCGCCTCCCGTCCTCCGTCCTCCCCCCGCTCCCGCCGCCGCGCAACCACCCACGCCGCCACCGCATACGCGGCCCCAGCCAGGTGGGCGCCGGTCGCCACCCGGACACTCGGGTCATCGAAGCGAATCACCCCCCCGCCCTCGCCGCCCCGCGTGATCTCGAGGCCGAGTTCGATCACGTAGATCGCGAGGATCGCCGGCCAGAACCAGTCGCGCCAATTGCGCTGCCAACCGCGGCCCGCGAGGTAGAGGAGCATCCCCAGATCCAGCGCACTCAGGCCCGCGTAGCGCTGCATCGCCGGTTCAAACACGTAGAGGCAGAGCGAGATGAACGGGGGCATGACCGCGAACGCCAACCGACTGAAGCATGCGTGCGTCCGCCCCAAGGCGTGACCAAGAATCGCCAGGAGCCCCACATCGGCGATGAAGTGCGGCCAGCCAAAGTGCACCAGGTGCCCCGTCCACAAGCGCCAGACCTCGCCGCTGCCGATGGCCGTGCGGTCATAGATGAGGATCCCCCGCCACGCGGGATTGAGCTGCACGACCAACGCCGCCACCACGGCCGCGGCGAAAAGTAGCGGATAGGCGCGCAGCACCGCCAGCACGGCTTTCATGGACTGCGCTCGCTCCTTCGCATTCGTCCAGTGAAGCGGTGAGCGGAGCCCGGGGAAAGGACGAATGGATGAGACCGGAAGCCGGAGGCTGGAGACTGGAGGCTGGAGGCGGTATGGTCAGGACAAGGGTAACACTTGGCCGACCTCCGACTCCCCACCTATGGACACCAACTCGGGTCTCAGGTTTGCAGTTTCAGATCTCAATTCCGCCTCCGCCGAATGAAAACCAGCGTCTTGGGGGCAAGTCGCTCCACCCAACGGACCGGGGTCGGCGACCCAGCTACAACGGCCGTGCCCGCTCCGTCCCCGCCTAACTTCTGACCTCTGGAAACTCAGGTTTCAGATCTTCCGACTCCGGCATCCGGTCTCCAGCATCCGGGCTCGTCGCCGCCGCTACGGTCTCGCGCGGTCGGCTTCCCGCTGGATCTCCGCGCGGAGCTGGTCGAAGGTCGTCGGCTGGGAGGATAGTTCCAGCCGGGTGCGCTCCTGCTCGAGTTCGCGCAGCCGCGTGGTCAGCTCGGCGCGGCGAATGGGGTCGCCGACCGTCGAGGCATCAATCTGCCCCGACAGGCGGGAGAGGTCGGCGTTGATGCGCGACATCTCCATCAGACGACGCGAGGTCTCCTCCGCGGCGCGGTCGGTGCGGTACTGTTCTTCCCGGCGGGCGGCGTCGAGCGCGAGCATCCGGTTCGCGTCGCTGGTGGCGGTGTTGACCGACTCGTCGAGGGTCAGAGGGCGACGCAGGCGGCCTCCATCGGGATCGAAGCCGGGCGTGATCTTGTCGCTCACCTGCACCTCCTGGAGAATCGAGGCCTGCAGCGCGCGAAAGCGACCTGGGCTGAAGGCCTTGGCCAGATCCGCCCGCCGCTGCCGGAGGAGGGTGAGCCGCGTCATCATGGCGGCATGGATCACCGGAGACCGCTCCGCGCGGGCCGTGAGGTCAAAGGCCGCGAGCCCCGCGTCAATTTCCTTGAGCGCCTCCTCCTTGGTGAGGGTTCGCGCAGGGGTGGCCGACGAAGGCGCAGAAGCGACCGGAGCCACGGGCGGCGTCGGCGGCGCTTCGGCCGAAGCCACGGGCGCAGGGACGGCGAGTGACGTGTCCGGAGCGACTGGCGCAACAGGGGCCGCGTCTGGCGCGGGGGACGGCGGGGTCTGACCGTGGAGCCCCGCCAACAGCAGCGCCGCAGGAAGAGTGAGCCGAAGGCGTCGCAGCGTCATGGCCGGGAGAGGGAGAGGGCAAGGAAACGAAGACAAGAACGTCAACCCTATGACGCTAGCCGCCAAACCCAAAGAACGCGAGCCCTCCACGGCAAAGCGCGTGAGAATCAGGGTTCCTCCCCCGCAGGGGCCGGGGCCGCTCTTACGGTGGACCATGGCCACATCCCGACGTGCCACCAAACTTTGTTTGGTGGGCCGACTGGGATTGATTCGCTACCGCTCAGGGCTACGCCCTCGACCTTCGGTCGATCCTTCTTCGTCCCGCGAGGCGGGACTTCGTCGAACCCATGGGTTCTCATCCCGACGTGCCACCAAACTTTGTTTGGTGGGCCGACTGGGATTCGAACCCAGACTCAAGGGATTATGAGTCCCCTGCTTTAACCATTAAGCTATCGGCCCGTTTCTGCGTGCCGAATTTTTCGCTTCTTAGGCAGTGGGGGTCAATCGTGCAGCGCGAGGGAAGGAACGAGACTCGACCGCAGTCGAGCTGCCCGGCTAGCGAGGCGAGCCGGCGCCTCCCTTGACTCCCTCCGAACTGACGGGGTCATTATCTGGCGTACCGTCCTCCCGCTGCCGCGGGACGACGGCGGGGCATCTACAGCTTCCCATGTGGTTCCATGGGTTGTGATCCGAACGTGGTCGTGTGGGCTTCGTATCGAGATGAACGGCTTCTGCCACCTCTACCTACTGATCCTAGAGGGAACTGCGTTGAATCATTCAAAGATTGCCGGGGTCGTTGACCCCAGTCTGGAGGCTTTATCCCCTTGGCGGCGCTCAAATCCGGGCCCCTTGACACGTGCTATCAGTGATAGCAGTCTGGATTCATGCCGCAACTCCTCGTCCGTGACATCCCGACCGCCGTGGTGAGGAAACTCCGCAGCAACGCCGCCGCCCAAGGCGTCTCCGTTGAGGAGGCTCATCGACGACTACTGCGCTCCGCCTTAATCGGCAAACGCCAGGACCCCAAGCGGGACTTCCTCGAGTATCTCCGGGATATTCCCCCAGGGGGTGACTTGGAGTTCCCTCGTGCGATCGACCTCCCCCGGACGATCGAGCTCTGATGCCCTACCTCCTCGACACCTGCATCATCTCCGAGCTTCGGCGGAAACCCTGCAATTCGGGTGTCTCGGCGTGGATCGCAAGCGTGGAGCCCGAGGAACTCTACCTGAGCGTGATCACCCTCGGAGAAATTCGCCGGGGAATTGAACTTCACCGCAGCAAGGATCCCAAGGCCGCGGGCGCGCTCGAACGATGGCTGCTGGGCCTTGAGGCCTACTACGCTGAACGAATCCTCCCCATTTCGGCAGCCGTGGCCGACCGTTGGGGCCGCCTGGCGCCACACCAGCCCCTCCCGGTCTCAGACGGGCTCATCGCCGCCCTGGGCCTGGAGCACAAGCTCACGGTCGTGACCCGCAACGTCACCGATTTCCAGCGTTCAGGCGTCAACGTGCTGAATCCCTTTTCGTAAATCCACCCTCTACGCAGGGTAGCCTGCGTTCGGAGTCGAACCCGAGGGGCCGCCCCGCCTTTAACCTTTCGCCAAACCGATTCGTCATCAAACGCGGCCAGGGGGGCGCGATGGTCGCTCGATCCTTAGGGCGATGGCATTCGCCTCCCTCGACCGTCAATTCGCCCAGGGCGTCACTCGATCCCGCGCGCCTTGAGCAGGGCGGCAAGCTCGGCCTGGTCCGCCTGGCCTTTGACCGTGTTGAGGTGGCTCAGCACGACGAGGCGGTCTTCCGGGCCACAGGTGGAAATGTCGATCATCCAGTCCTCGGTCTTTGCGGCCGAGACAATGACCTCGTCCGCCCACGCGATCACCTCGGGGGCATCGATCGCGCCCTTGGTGATGCCTTGAATAAAAAACTCCGCCTTCGTCCGGTAATTCATTCCGAGAAGATAAGTCAGAGGACCCCGGCGCTGCCAAGCGCCTTCGCTGACGAAGGTGTCCGAGCCCTCACCCCTCCCGCTAACCACGAGCTCCCGTCCACTCATCACCCCCGCCTGAGGCGGCTGCCGAGACGGCGGGGCCTGAAGATCAATCGACCACGAAAAGGGTCGCCCCGGGCGTGGTCCACGAGCGATGGGGCTCGGCTTGGTCGGCAACCTGATAGCTCATGCCCGGCTTCAGCACGAACACGCGGCCGTCCGCGAGCTCCGTGTGCAGCTCTCCCTTGAGGCAGAGCAGGATGTGGCCTTTCGAGCACCAGTGGTCCGCCTTGTAGCCCGGGGAATACTCGAGCATGCGCACGCGGATCGGTCCGAACTGAACCACGCGCCAGTCCGCCCAGCCGGTCTCGCCGGGCTTCCGCTCAGGAATCAGCGCGGCCCAGTCGATCGTGTTGAAGGGGAGGTTCTCGATTTTCATGGGAGCAGCGGAGGGAGGATTTTCGAATTTCGATTTTTGAATTTCGATTGGATCAGACCATCGGCGGAAAGATCACCCCGAGCTACACGAAGAACGGAGCCGACTGAAGGAGGGACTGGGGCGCCCTCTTCATTCGAAAATTGAAATTCGAAAATCGAAAATCACCTCGCAGCCGGCGCCGGTCCGGACAAGGGCGGACGCGCGCCCGCCGGCGGAATCGGCACCGGCGCGACCGCCTCGGGCGCCCGCCAGATGGGCACGAGCATTTCCCCGCGCACCCAGCCCGTCGCTCCTTCCGCGAAGGTCAGGCGCGACCAGCCGAGGAATCGGCGGTCGACCGTTGCGAGCGCTCCCGCCGGCAGCGCACTCGTCTCCTGCGCGATCTCGCCCTCGATCGGCACCGAGCGGAGCAGCGTGTCCTGCCAGACCACATGGAGTTCACGGTCCGCAAAGGGGCCGAAGACGCGCAGGGCTGCCCCGCCCACCGCCGTCCCGATCAGCCCGAACGCCAGCAGTCCCAGCCCCGCCCGGAGCCGTCGCCGGTCGGGATGGAAGCCGTGGGCGAGCAGCAGTATCAGGCCGAGGGATCCGATGCCCGCGCACGCGATCACCACGCGCTGCCATTGCGCCGGCGAGGCCCAGAGGATCACTGCCTCAAGCTGGTTGGCCTGCTGCAAGGCCACGACCTCAGGGGGCAGGTAACCGGCGCGATCGAGCGCGAGGTCGAGCTGCGCACGTACCCCGGGCTGACGCGGGTCCTGAACAAAGGCGGCAATCGCCTGCGCCGCCGACTCGCCCCAGCGGCCACGCTGGGCGAGCGCGAGGGAGAGATTATACCGCGCGGCCACATCGGTCGGACGGGCCTGCACGGCGCTTCGCCACGCCGCCTCCGCCGCCGCAAAGTTTCCCGCGCGGTACGCCGCGATGGGATCGGCCGCCACCACGGCCGTCGTCGTCGCCTGCGCCTGCAGGTCCGGTGTCCATCCGAGCACCAGCACGATGGCCAGAAAGGGGGCGAGATTCTGTGGATGGAAAACTCGCAGAAACGGAAAGGCCCGAACCCGCTTGGCCGCCAACGCGGCCTCGGCCCGCACCACCCAGTCGGGGGAAAGCGTCGGGGCCGGCGCGTAAAGGGCCGCCTCCGCTTCGCGCCAGAGCATACCCCACGTTGCCTCCGGTCCGAACGCTTCCGGGATCGGCGCCGCCTCGGTACGCCCCCAAAGCAAGGCCGCGTCGTGTTGCCAGCGCCGCAGGAGCGGCCGGCGCGCGGTCTCATCCGCCGCCGATCGCAACCGCCGCAGCGTCGAAACGAGATGATCGCGCGCCTCGCGCTGGGGCCGCCAAGGGTCGCGGCGCCAGGTGCGCTGCACCGCAAAGACCAGCCACGCGAGACCGGGCAACACCAGCGTCAGCAGCAGGCCCCGGTGCCAGGCTTCCGGCGACAGCGGGAGGGGAACTTCACCGGCCGGGAGAACCGGATCACCGGGCAGCACGGCCTCGGGACGGATCGGATCCGCCGGGGCAACCGCCGTCGACGCGGTCGCCGCCTCCGCCGAGGGCGTGTCCTCGGCCAGGGCGGTTCCGGTCACGGTGATCGTGACCGCCGGCACTTCCAGGGTTTCGTAGGTGCCGCGGTTCGGATCGAAGTACGCCATCGTGACGGGGCCGAGCACGTGCGGACCCGGCTTGGT
Source organism: Opitutus sp. GAS368 (assembly GCA_945862035.1). GTDB lineage: Bacteria > Verrucomicrobiota > Verrucomicrobiia > Opitutales > Opitutaceae > CAMAXB01. Next base: position 27,743 of record CAMAXB010000002.1, on the reverse strand, counting down.
TGGCACCAGGACGACCGACTCCGCCAGCGTTGAGGTAAAGAGCGCGCCCTCGCGTGAGGTCCGGCGTACCTCGGGCGGCAGCGGGGCGCGGAAGTCGCGCGAGACCGAGCGCGGGGGTAGGCCGCTGATGAAGGGCCAGCTGCCCTCGCCGTCGAGCGTCAGAGTCCAGCGCACGGGCTCGCCGACCTCCACCGTCAGGGGCTCGACCGCACCCGTCAGGGTAAAGCGGCCCACGCCGCCGGTAAATCCTCCGGGCGCGGGCGCGGGCAGCGGGCGCACGGTGAGCCGCTGCGGCGGCGAGGCGAGCGCGCGAATCTCGGTCACCGGAGCCTGGGCCGCGCCGCTGCGCGTCGTCGCGCCGGTCCGCACCACGATCTTCTGCCGACCGGGCGCGAGGATGATCGCCCCGGCCTCCCGGGCCATCGCCCGCGTGGTGTACGTGACGACCGCCAGCGGGGTACCCTCAATGGAGCGCTCGACCAATTGCGGGCGCGACCATTCCTGAATCACGATCGGGGCCGGATCCCACTCGAGCAGACCGTCGACGTTGTAGAATTCGCTGCGCGGCACCGCGAGTTCGTACGCGAGCGGGAAGACCTCCCCCTGCCACACGGGCCGGTCGGGCAGGACGAAGCCCGCCTCCGCCGCCGACGCCCGGGCCGGGCCACCGACCGCGGCCGCCAGCAGCATGGAAAGGATAAGGAGTCGGCGTCGCGTCATCACCAGCGTTGGGTTTTGGTTGGGGCGTCTTCCGCCGGGCTGTCCTGCATCAATTGGTAAAGTTCCCCCGGCGAATCGGCCCGGCGGAGATCGTCGAGCTTGTGCAGGGGCACCAGCAGCGAGGGATCCCGCAGCGCGGCATAGTCGCGCTGACGCATGCCGCCGACTTGCTGGGAGTTCGGATCATTCGCGCCCTCCCCTTCCGGCTCCGGATCGATCCCTCCGGCTGCGTCCTCGGCAAACGCGTCCTGCGGCAGCGGATCGCCCTCCACCGGGGTCGGGCCCTGATCATCCGCCCCCTCCGCGCCGGCCTCCGCTTCCTCGCCCTCGCTCGGGGTCGCCCCCTCGGGCGGGGCATCATCCGTGGCGGAGGGCGCCTCCATCGGCGGCTCCGATGCATCGCGATCGACATCGGGCGCCCGTGGCAGACGCGAGAGCTGGACGAGGTCGGATTGGAGGCGGTCCCAGTCGAAGGCCTTGCCGTCCATCGCGCGTCCGGCTGCGACCGCGGCGAGGCCGTCACGAATGATGGCGGGCGGGACGGGTTCCTGCGAAATGCGAATCCGGCTGGCGTTGGCGACGACGGCGAACGCGAGCTCGGCGTAGTCGGGCGCCCCGAGGACGGGCCGCGCGGAGACGCGCCGGACGACCTCCGTCAGCGACTCCATCGCGCGCGCCGTCGCCGTGATCTCCTGCGCCCGCGTCGCGCCCGGCGGCAACCCGAGCGCGAAGAGGCCCACCAGCACCGCCACCGCAACGGCGGTCCGGGCCGGACCGGCCGCACCGGGCGCGGCATGGTAGGCGCGGGGCCGGGGCTGCAACGCGAATTCCCGCCAGCAGCTCCAGGCGAGCAGCAGGATGGCCGGCGCCAGCAGCCATTGAAAGCGTTCGCCGAGCCGGGTGCCGCCCGCGCGGACGATCCCGTCGGCGTCGCGCTCGAAGGTGCGATCGAGCAGCGCCGCCACGTCGACCCAGCGGTTGGCATCGCGATAGAGCCCGCCCGTGGCCCGCGCGATTTCCTCCAGCGCGGAGCGGTCGAGGCGCGACGTCACCGCCGCCCCGGCCGCGTCGACCATCGGACGCCCGTCCGCATCCGGCACGCTCGCGCCGACGGCCGTGCCGAAGCCAAGGCTGATGACGCGGACACCGTCCGCGACGAGCGCCGGCAGGCGGTCGCGCCAGGCGTTGGGTTCGGCTTCGCCGTCGCTCATGACAATGAGGAAGCGGTCCGTGGCGGTGGGCCCGAAGGTCGGCAGCGCGGCGGCCAGCATCGCGTCAAAGTCCGTGCCATCCGCCGGCAGATAACCCGGACCGAGGGCCGGGAGGAAATCTCGCAGGATCTCGTAGTCGCTGCTGAGCGGCAGCTGCACGAAGGCGGTCCCGGAAAACACCACCAGCCCGACCCGCTCGCCGCGGAGCTGACCGAGGAGCGAGGCGATCAGAAGCCGGGCCCGCTCGAGCCGGGTCGGCCGCACATCCTCCGCCAACATGCTCCGCGAGAGATCGAGCGCGATGAGGATCTCGCGCGATTGGTCGATGACCGACTCCTCCACCCGGCCCCACTGCGGGCCGGCGAGGGCGACGATCACGAGCCCGAGGCCCAGCCCGAAGCGCCAGGGTACACGGGACGGGACCGCGGCCACGCCGCGCGGATCGATCCGGTCGTGCGTGACGGCGAGCCGCTGCAGATGCGCCGGGGTGTCCGCCGCCTCGTCCGGCCGAGCCGCGCGACGGCGCAGCCAGTAGCCGAGCGCCAGCGGCACCAGGGCGAGCAGGAGGAAGAGGGGCGCGCCGAGCTTCATGCGGTCGAGACCCGCCGCCCGGCGGGCACCAGCAGCGGGGCACGGAAGGTGAAGGCGGCGGCTAGGAGGCAGAGCAGGCCCGCGAACGCCGGCCAGCGGAAGAGCTCTGTCGTGATGAGGGAGTAGCGGGGTTCGAACTCAATCGTCTGCGCCTGATCAATGGCGGCGAAGGCGTTCTCCACCGCGGCCGCATCGTCGGCCCGGAAATAGCCGCCGCCGGTCTCGGCCGACATGAGCTTGAGCGTCTCCTCGTCGAGGTCGGAGGGCCGCTGGCGCGTGCCGATGCGGTTGCCCAGCGCGTCGAAAATCGGAAACGGCGCCAGGCCGGCGCGCCCGGCGCCGATCGTGTAGACCGGGATGCCCCGGTCGCGCGCGATCGCCGTGGCCTGTTCCGGGTTGAGCGCTCCGCGATTGCTGGCGCCATCGGTGAGGAGGATGACGAAGGCCCCCAGCCGCCGCCCGCCCTCGGACCGGCCGCTCTGCTCGAGCCGGGTGAGCGCGAGACCCAGGCCGTCCCCGATCGCGGTGCCGTCCTCGATCAGGCCCAGCTTGAGCCGGTCGATCTGCTTCTCGAGCCAGGCGTGGTCGGAAGTCAGCGGAGCCAGCGTGTAAGCGCGGCCGGAGAAGACGATCACGCCGATGCGGTCGGACGGACGGCGGGTGATGAAGGCCTGGATGATCGGCCGGATGGCCTGCAGGCGGTTGAGCCGCTCCTCGCCGCGCTCGTAGTCCTCGGCGAGCATCGAGGTGGAGAGATCGATCGCGAGCATCAGGTCATAGCCGCGCGACTGGACCTCGCGGCGCTGCTCGATGCGCTGCGGGCGCGCGAGCGCGAGCACCAGGCAGGCCAGCGCGGCGTAGGCGAAGAGCACATTCCACGGCAGGCCGCGCAGCCGCGGTTCGCCGCGCCAGGCGCTGACAAAGGGAACAAAGAGCACCGTGACCAGGCCGCGGCGGCGCAGGGCGATCGCGGCGAGGATGAGACCCAGCCCGAGCAGCCACCACGGATCGCGAAAGACGTAGGTCGTCATGGGCGGGGTTCAGCCGAGGGCCCGGCGGCGGGCGTGAAAAAAGCGGACGACCGCGGCGAGCAGGTCATCACCGGTGCCGACGGCGAGGCGGCCGAACGGATCCGGGAAGAGCCGGCGCCAGCCCTCCTCGCGCGCCGCGCGCCAGGCGGCGTGCGCGCCGCGGGCGGTCGGCGAGTCCTCGAACGGGTCGACGCGGCCGGAGGCCGGGTCGTAGGCGGCGAAGCGCTGGCCCGCAGGAAAGGCGAGATCCCACGGGTCGTCGATCCGCACGCCGATGGTCTGGTAGCGCTGCTGCAGGCCGGCCCACGCGGGCGGAAAGGGCCGCGGGGCGAAATCGCCGCACCAGACGAGGATGCTGTTGCGCGGCGCGCAGCCCTCGAGCAAAGCCCACGGAATCGCGGCCGGCGCCGGCGCGGCCACCGGGTCGGGCGGGGGCAGTGCACGCAGCGAGGCTGCGGCGCGCAGGATGCGACCCGATCCGCCGGCCGGGGGCCGGTCGACGTGGGCGGAAGGCGTGGCGTGGACGAAGCCCACCCGGTCGCGGCAGACCGCGGCGATCAGCAGGATCAGCTCGGCGACATCGAGCAGGGCCTGGCGGCGGGTGGGACCACGCGAGCCGAACTGCAGGCTCGGGGTGTCCTCGAAGACGAGGATGACGGTGATGTCGCGCTCCTCGACAAAGACCTTGCGGTACGGTTCGCCGAGTCGGGGGGTGACCTTCCAGTCGACGTCGCGGATGTCGTCACCGAAATTATACTTCGCCACCTGGTCGAACTCCATGCCCCGGCCGCGGAAGACGGAGAGGTACTCGCCCGTCATCATGCTCTGCACGGCATTGCGCACGCTCCACTCGATGCGGCGCAGCCGCGCGAGGGAGGCGTCGGGCGCGGCCGGGGTGGGAGCAGGAGCAGCGTCCATGGGCGGACCGCGGCGGATCAGGTGGACGGGACCGGAGTGTCGTGGATCACGCGCCGGACTACGTCGTCGGTGGTCTGGCCCGCGGCCTCGGCCTCGTAGGTCAGGCCCAGGCGGTGACGCAGCACCTCAGGCGCCAGCTCCTGGATGAGCGCGGGGGTCACAAATTCCATGCCGCGCAGCCAGGCGAGGGCGCGCCCGGCCTGGAAGAGGGCGAGCGAGGCGCGGGGTGACGCGCCGAAATTGAGGAGCCGCAGGCCATTGGCGTCGGGCTTGCGCAGCAGGCGCGTGTTGCGGACCAGATCGAGAATGTAGCCCTCGAGTTCGGGGGCGACATGCACGCGATCGACGACCTTACGCAGCCCGATGATCTCCTCGGGGCTGGAGACGGCGGCCAGCTCGGGGCTGGAGCTGAGCTGGCCCCAGCGGCTCAGCAGGGCGCGCTCCTCGGCGGCGGACGGATAGTCCATGAGCAGCTTGAAGAGGAAGCGGTCGGTCTGCGCCTCGGGCAGGGCATAGGTGCCGTCCTGGTCCACCGGGTTCTGGGTGGCCATCACGAAGAACGGCTTGGGCAGCGGGTGGGTCTGGCCGCCGATCGTGACCTGCCGCTCCTGCATGGCCTCGAGGAGGGCGCTCTGGACCTTGGCGGGCGAGCGGTTGATCTCATCGGCGAGCACGAGATTGGCGAAGATCGGCCCATGATAGGGCGTGAACTCGCCGGTCTTAGGCGAGAAGATCATGGTGCCCACGACGTCACTCGGCAGGAGGTCGGGTGTGAACTGGATGCGCTCGAAGCGCACGCCGAGGGCGGTTGCGAGCGACTTGATGAGGAGGGTCTTGGCGAGACCCGGCATGCCCTCGAGGAGGACGTGTCCGCCGGTGATGATGGCGACGAGCAGGTGCTCGACGGTGGCGGCCTGGCCGATGACGGCTTTGGCGACTTCCTGACGTACGCGTTGCGACCAGACCAGTCCGTTGGACATGAAGGAAGAGATAAGGAAGTGAAGACCGATGATGCCGGGAGAGACAAGGTCCGATGGGCCCGGGAACGGCTCGGGCCGTACCGGACCCTGCGGATGCCCGCCCGGCGCGGAGCTGGGCGGGCGCGGAGCGCGGAGGAGATGCGGGGAGGAGTGGACTACTGCTGATGCCGGAGCAGCACGCGGCCGTGCCGTTCCGGGAGCACCTTGCCCTCGGCGAGGGCGAACTTCCCGTTGACCAGCACGTAGTCCATGCCGGTCGAGTACGCATGCGGCGCGTCGTAGGCGGCGGGGTCGTTGATGGTTTCCGGATTGAACACGACGACATCGGCATAGGCGCCCGGGCGCAGCACGCCACGGTCCTGGATGTTGAGCACGCCGGCGGTGAGGCCGGTGGAGGTGTGGATCGCGTGTTCCAGCGTGATCGCGCCGCGGTCGAGGGCGTAGCGGCGGATCTTGCGCGGGAAGGCGCCGTAGGCGCGCGGGTGCTCGGCCCCGGAGCCAAACGTGACGAGCCCGCCGTCGGTGCAGGTCATGTTCCACGGCTGGCGCATGTAGGCCTCGACGTCGCTCTCGTTCATGTTGAAGGAGACGATCGCGGCGCCGCCGGCGATGAGCATGTCAATCGCGGTGTCGATCGGCTCCTGCAGCCGCTCGCGGGCGATCTCATCGAGACGGCGGCCCTCCAGCTTCGGATTGGCTGCGTGGCGGCGGATCATGATGGCGTTCGCGCCGGCGCGGCGGGCGAGATTCTCCAACATCTCGATCCGGATCGTCGCGCGCTGCTCGGGATTGGAGAGGCGAGTGGCGATGGCCTGCTGGCCGCCCTCCTGCGCCCAGCCCGGGACGAGCGAGGCCTGGAGGCTCGAGCCGGAGGCGGAGTACGGATACTGGTCCGCCCAGATCTCGAGGCCCTCGGCGCGGGCCTTGTTGATATTGGCGATGACCTCGGCCGACTTGCCCCAGACGGTGGGTCCGATGCCCTTGATATGGGTGACAATGCCCGGGATCTTGGCCTGCCGGGAGATCTCAATCAGCTCGTTGACCGCGGCGACCACGCCAATGTCGTAGCTGGACTCGTCGCGAATGTGGCTGATGTGAAACGTCTCGGGGAATTCGGCCGCGACCTTCGCGAGCGTGACAATCTCGTCGGTCTTGGAGTACTTGCCCGGGATGTAGAACGGACCGCTGGAGAAGCCAAAGGCGCCGAGCTCCATCGCCTTTCGCACGTAGGTCTTCATCTGCTCGAGCTCGTCCGGAGTCGGCAGGCGGTCCTCGAGGCCCATGACGGTCGAGCGCACGCCATTGTGGCCGATCATGGGCGCGACGTTGACGCCCGGCCCATGCTGGCGCGTGGGCCGGAGCTGGTCCTCGAGATCGGCCGGCCCGCCGCCGTCCGGATTGATCAGCACGGTGGTAATGCCCTGGTAGAGGATGGGCGGAGCGCCCGCGAGTTCGGCCGTGGTGAGCCCAGGCATCGCATGCGAGTGCGGGTCGATGAAGCCCGGGGTGACCTAGCGGTTGCGCGCATCGATCACGCGGGTGGCGGTGGCTTCGGCGGGAATCGGGCCGACCTCGACGATGCGGTCGCCCTTAATGGCGACATCGGCGTAGCGCCAGGGGCTGCCGGTGCCGTCGATCACACGGCCACCGCGGATGAGGACATCGTAGGACTGGGCGGCGAGGGTTGAGGCGGCGGCGCAGGCTAGCAGCGCGAACCCGGAGAGGCGGAGAGAACGGGTCTTCATAGGAGGAAAGACGAGAAAGGGAGGTTATTGTTGGTGGCGGAGGAGGACGCGGCCGTGGCGCTCGGGCGTCACCTTGCCGTCGGCCACGGCGACCTGACCGTTGATGAGAATGAAGTCCATGCCGGTCGAATAGGCGTGGGGCTGCTCGTAGGTCGCGAGATCGGTGACCGTGGCGAGATCGAAGACGAGGATGTCGGCATAGGCGCCACGGACGAGGACGCCGCGGTCCTTGATGCCGAACACGCCGGCGGTGAGGCCGGTGGAGGTATGGATGGCATGCTCCAGGGAAATGGCGCCCCGCTCGACGACGTAGCGGCGGATCTTGCGCGAGAAGGCGCCGTAGCTGCGCGGGTGACCGGCGCCGACGCCAAACTCGGGCAGGCCGCCGTCGCTGCAGGTCATGTTCCACGGCTGCTTCATGAAGGCCTCGAGATCGGTCTCGTTCATGTTGAACGAGACGATCGAGGCGCCGCCCGCCATGAGGATGTCGATGGCGGTGTCGACCGGGTCCTGCAAACGCTCGCGCGCGATCTCGTCGAGGCGCTTGCCCTCCAGCTTCCGGTCGGCGGCGTGGCTCGCGATCATGACGGCATTGGCGCCGGCGCGGCGGGCGAGGTTGTCGACCATCTCGAGCCGGATCGTCGCGCGCTGCTCGGGGTTGGCGAGGCGGGTGCGGAGTGCGGTCGGGCCGCCCTCCTGGGCCCAGCCAGGGACTAGCGCGGCCTGGAGACCGGTGCTGGAGGCGGCGTAGGCGTACTGGTCGGACCAGATTGAGAGCCCCTCGGCCCGGGCCTTGTTGATGTTCGCGATGATGTCGGCGGACTTGCCCCACACCGTCGGACCGATGCACTTGATGTGGGTGGCGACACCGATGATGCCTGTCTGGCGGGAGACCTCGATCAACTCGTTCACGGCCTCAACCACGCCGACATCGTAGGAGGCCTCGTCGCGAACGTGACTGATGTGGAATGCGCCCGGCGTCTCATTGGCAACACGGGCGAGGGCGACGAGCTCATCGGTCGTGGAAAATTTTCCGGGGGTGTAGAACGGGCCGCTGGAGAAGCCGAAGGCGCCCAGCTGCATGGCGCCTCGGACGTAGTCCTTCATCTGCTGGAGTTCCTCCGGGGTGGGCGCCCGGTTTTCCATGCCCATGACCGTGCTGCGGACCCCGTTGTGACCGATCATCGGCACGATGTTGAGCCCCGGGCGCTGCGTGCGGATGGCGTCCAGCTGCGGCTTGAGATCGGCCGGCCCGCCGCCGTCGGGATTGATCATCGCGGTGGTGACACCCTGCAGGAGCATGGGGATGGCGGGCGCGCCCTTTTCGGTTCCGATCTCCGGAGCGACGTGGGAGTGCGCATCGATGAAACCGGGGGTCACGTACTTGCCGGCAGCGTTGATCACGCGCTTGGCGGTGGCGGTGGTCGGAATGAAGCCGACCTCCATGATGCGATCACCGGTGATCGCAATGTCCGCATGGCGCCAGGGGCTGGCGGAGCCATCAAGGACGCGGCCACCCCGGATGAGGATGTCGTACTGAGCGAGCAGGGCTACGGGACCGGCGAGCGCCACGAGCGCAAAGCGGAGGAGGCGCGGGATGAACGAGGTTGTCATGGGAGGAGGGGTTGGAATGCCGGCAGCGGCCGGCGCGCCGCGGAGAACGGATCAGAGAAAGTTAAGGAAAGCCGTGATCGTGAGGGCGTTGGTGAAATCGATGAGGAAGGCTCCCACGGGCGGAACAACGGTGTAGGCGCGGGGCGCGGGGCCGTAGCGCCGCGCAAGGGCGTCCATGTTGGCCACGGCATTGGGTGTGGCACCGAGCGCGAAGCCGCAGTGACCACCCGCCATGACGGCCGCATCGTAGTCGCGGCCGAGCAGTCTGAAGGTGACCCACCAGGCGAACAGCGCGGTGAGCGTGACCTGAGCCACGAGGATGATAAGCATTGGGCCAGCGGCACCGGCGAGTTCGCGCAGATTGAGGCTGGCCATGGCCATCGCCAGGAAGAGACCCAGTGCGACCGCGCCGATCAGGTCCACCACCTCGCTGCGGATCCACGGGCGGCCGGTGGCATCGAGAAAATTCCGCAGGGCGACGCCCACGAGCAAAGCCCCCATGTAGGCGGGAAACACGATCCCGAGGGATTGCAGGAAGTAGGAGACCCACGCGCCGACCTTGATGCAGCCGGCGAGAATCAGCAGATGCACCACCGCACTGCGACCCGTGCCGGCCAGGCGGCCGATATCGGTGAGGATGCCACCAGCGGAAGACGAGCCGGCTGACGACGCCCGCGCCGCACCCGGGACGGGAAGCTGGAAGCGCTGGATCAGCCGCGTGCCGATCGGCCCGCCGAGCAGCCCACCGGCCACCAAGCCAAAGGTCGCCGCCGCCGCGCCCGCCGTGGCGGCCTCGGCGTAGCCAGCCTGCTTGATCGTGTCGGCGAAGCCCAGCGCGGTGCCATGGCCCCCGGTCATGGACACGCTGCCGCAGATCAGGCCGAGTAACGAATCAACGCCGAGAACGTTCGCCAACGCGACACCGGTGAAGCTCTGGCCGACCGCCAGCACCGTCGCAAGGCCCCAGAAGAGCAGGAGCTGCCAGCTGCCGGACCTGACGATGCGCCACGTCGAGTTCAGTCCAACGCAGGTGAAGAAGGCGATCAGCAGCGGCAGGTTCACCGCCTTCTGCGGCCGCGTGAGCCACTCGATCTCCGGCGTGACCAGCCAGGTCCACCACGCCGCGTCCGTGCGCGACGAGAACGAGATCGTGACCCCGGCAAACGACAGCGCGAGCACGAGCAGGCTGGTGCCCAGCCCTCCGACGACCGGCGCCGGGATGTTGAAGCGCGCCAGAACCGGCACGCGCCGACAGACGGCTTCGCCGGCGAGGAGCACGGGCACGGCCAACAACAACAGGTACCAGGCGGAAAGTGTCACGTGGAGCGGGGTAGACTAATTACAATTCTCAAAAAAACCGGCGGATCAATCTGAAGCAGCAGTCATCATGCCAGTGACAAACAACGGGAAGAGCGCTTTTTAAAGTTGCCCTGAAACAACTAGTGTTGTCTTATCAACAACGTGAATCCCTATGCCGCCCTCGCCTCGGCCCGCATTCTGATCGTCGACGATATCCCCGTGTTTTGTCAGGAGGTGCGAGCTCTGCTGAAGCCCCATTGCCGCGCCGCCGTGATTTGCGGCAGCCCGCTGCGGGCGCTCCGCATGGTGAAGAAGCAGGCGTATGACTTGGTGATCACGACGCTGGTGATTAGGGAGATGGGAGGATTCGAGCTGATCCGCCGCCTGCGGGGTCAGGGCAGCCGAATCCCGATCGTGATGATCACCAGCCACGGCAATGAAAAGACGGCGATTGAGGCGACCCGGCTGGGCGTTTCCGACTATCTGGAGAAACCGGTTGTGCCGGAGGAACTGCTGGCCCGCCTGGCCAAGTTGATCAGCCGCGAGCAGGAGCCGGATGGCCAGGCGGAGGTGCGGCGCGAGGGCATGATTTCCGAGGATCCGGCGATGAAGGCGGTCTTTGATACGATTGAGGCCGTGGCCCGCAGCGACAGCCGCGTGCTGATTTTGGGCGAGACGGGTACCGGCAAGCAGCTGGTGGCACAGGCCCTGCACCTGCGCAGCCCGCGGCACAACCAGCCCTTCGTCGAAATTAACTGCGCGGCGATCCCGGAGAACCTACTCGAGAGCGAACTCTTTGGGCACGATCGCGGCGCATTCACCGGCGCCACGGACCAGCGGGTCGGCCGCTTTGAGGAGGCGGGCGCCGGCACGCTCTTCCTCGATGAGATCGGCGAGATGAGCTACCCCCTGCAGTCCAAGCTCCTGCGCGTGCTGCAGAGCGGCAAGTTCAACCGCGTGGGTGGCACCGAGACCCTGCAATCGCACGCCCGCGTGATCGCCGCGACCAACCGCGACCTGCAAAAGGAAATCGAGGCGGGACGTTTCCGCACCGATCTCTTCTACCGCCTGCACGTGATCTCGCTGACCCTGCCGCCGCTGCGCAAACGGCCGGTGGACATCAGTCTGCTGATCGACCACTTCCTCCGCCGCTACCGCAATACGCGGTCCCCCCTCGTCGGCTTCACGTCCGACGCGGTCCACCGCCTCAAGGTCTACGGCTGGCCCGGCAACGTCCGTGAGCTCGAGCATCTGGTTGAGCGCTTCGCCGTCCTCCACGACCGCGAATGGATCGACGTCGCCGATCTTCCGGAGCGCATCCTGCGCGAGACTAGTCGGGCCGGCGACGTCCCGCCCGCGCCCGCCAACCTCACCGGCACCTATGCCGAGGCCAAAGCGGCCTTCGAGCGGCGTTACCTCGAGCAGGGCCTGCGCCTCGCCCGCGGCAATATGGCAGCCGCCGCCCGCCTCGCGGGCATCGACCGCTCGCACTACTTCCGGCTGGTGCGGCGTCACCAGCTCGACCCGTTGCGCTACAGCAACGCGGGCTAACCGCTGGTTGCCGTACGGCAACCGGCTAGAGGGCGACACCCCCGACTAAAGGGGGAATTTTCCGGCTGGCATCATAAGTGCATTAGCGAGGGCGTCTAAATTTCTATGAAGAAAATCAAAGTCGCCCAATTCGGCCTCGGTCCAATCGGTCTCGAATCGATCGCCCTCGCCGCCACCCAAGGATGGATCGAAATCGTCGGTGGCGTCGATGTCGCCCCCGACAAAGCCGGCCGCTCCATGGCCGACGTCACCGGCAATGCCACCGTTGCCGGCAAAGTCCACGCCTCGATGGACGAGCTACTCAAGGCCGTGACGCCCGACGTGATCCTCCACACCGCCTCCTCCAGCGCGGCCGCCTCCCTTGCGCAGGTCCGTCCGGCGCTTGAGCGCGGCATCAGCGTCGCCTCGACCTGCGAGGAGCTGATCTTCCCTCAACTCAAGACACCGGAAATCGCCGCCGAGTACGATGCGCTCTGCCGCAAGTCCGGCGCCCGCGTGGTCGCCACCGGCGTCAATCCTGGATTCGTCATGGACCTGCTCCCGATCGTCCTCACCGGCGTCAGTCGCCAGGTGAACTCGATCTACGTCGAACGCGTCGTGGATGCGTCCACCCGCCGCGGTCCGCTCCAGGCTAAGATCGGCAGCGCCCGCCCGCCCGAGGAATTCCGCGCCGCCTTCAAGGCCGGCAAGGCCGGCCACGCCGGCTTCCAGCAGTCCCTCGCGCTCCTCGCCAAGGCGATGGGGTGGAAACTCGATGCCATCACCGAGATGTGCGAGCCCGTCGTGGCCGACGCTCGGATCAAGACCACCTTCTTCGATGTCGCCCCTGGGCAGACGCGCGGTCTCCACCAGCGTGCCATCGGCATGGTCGGCGACGAGGCCAAGATCGTGCTCGACCTGACCATGGCGCTCGGGGAGCCCAATCCCCACGACACGATTGTCATCCGCGGACGGCCCAACCTTCATCTCACGCTCAACGGCGGCGTCGCCGGTGACGACGCCACGGTGGCTGCGCTGATCAATATCGTGCCCCGTCTGATCACCGCCCCGGCCGGCATCCGGCTCGTGACCGAGCTCGCGGCCCCGGCCTGGAGCAACCCGTCGCCCGCCGTCTGAGTCCGCCTCTCGCGTAGGGCCGCCCCCGTGCACCGGGCGGCGGCCCTTGCCACAGCCCGCGGCGCCCGGCAGGTTCGTAGCCTGACATGATGCAGCGTTTCGCTCCCGGCCTCATTGCTCTTCTCTTCGGCCTGCTGGCCTCCTCGGCCGGCGCTCACGCCATCGGGCCGCCGTCGGCCGTCGCGCTGGCCCACGAGGAGATTGTCGCTCGAATCCAGGCCAAGGTTGCCGCCGGGGACGACACCGAGGCGGCCCTGACCCCTGAACTCACCGAGCTCGGGGCGCTGTTTGAGCAGCATCGGGCGGAGAAGACGCATGACGTCGCCGACATCCTCGTGACGCGGCTCGCGCTCGACATCGAACTGTTCGATCAACCGGAGCGGCCGCAGGCCTACATCCGGCAGCTGCAGGAGGAATTTCCCGACGCCGACACCGGGCTCGCCGTCGCCAGCGCCCTGATGCGCCGCGAAGCGCGTCTGCAGGCGCGCGCGGCCCAGTCGTCCCTTGTTGGCCGACCCCTGCCCGCGCTCCCGCTGCAATGGTCGCAACCCGCCGGGCTCGCCTCCCTCGAGGCGCTGCGTGGCCAGGTGGTCGTGATCGACTTCTGGGCGACGTGGTCTGTATCCAGCGTGCGCGCGTTTCCCCGGGTGCGCGAGCTGGCCGCGCACTACGCCGGCCAGCCGGTCGCGTTTGTCGCGATCACCACCTTGCAGGGCAGCCTCAGCGGGATCGGGCCCGAACCCATCGACACACGCGGCGATCCCGCGCGCGAACTCACCCTGCTCGGCGAATTTGCCCAGGCCCGCGGCATCGCCGGCACGGTGGCCGTCGCCCGCGACGAGTCCTTCATGGCGGCGCTGGCCATCCAGCGCCTGCCATTCCGCGTGATCCTCGGTCCGGACGGCAGCGTCCGGCACACGGATCTGCGCCCGGGGGATGATCCGGCCGAACAGATTCCGCTGATCGACGCACTGCTGGCGGACGCGAAGAAACCGTGAGGCTCGCGATCAGCACTTTGGCCGCCACACGCCGAGCCCGTTCTCGTCGGTGAACGGGGTGCCGAGGAGCGCGGAGTCATCCGCTCGATCCCACGCCTCGCTGGAGGCGAGGCGCGGGCGGGCGAGGGCAATCGGCGACCGCACATTCAGTAAGTCTGCAGGCCGGGGGCAACTGGCTACGGGTGTTGCCGGATTCTCTATGGACGGCGCCCGTACCGGAACCGCTGGCCAGCGGACGCGTGTCCGCGGCCGGCGGGGGCGGGGATGAAGCGGAACTGACTTAGAACTCCTTGTTCAGCTCGATGCTCCAGGTGCGGCCGGCGAAGAGATTCGCATGCACGCCGGGATCATAGCCGAAGTTGCCGTTGGAGAGCGGCGGCTCCTCATCGGTAAGATTGGACACGCCGAGGCGGACGGAGGTCGGCAGCCAGAAGCGATCCGCGCCGCGGCCGAAGCGGTAGGTAACAAAGCCGTTGAACGACAGCGTTTCCTCCACGACGTAGCGGTAGAGCGTGTTGCCATCGGTGAACTGCGGGCGGATGTAATCGGGCCGACCGAGTGACTCGTAGAGCGCCTGGGTCGTGGTGACATTGGCGATGGTGTAGTCGCCGATGTAGTAGGCGCTCAGGCCCACCGTCCAGTTGTCCTTGCGCCAGCTCGCGGTGCCATTGCCCCGCCACTCGGCGTTGCTGCCTACGCCCTTGCGCAGGGAGATGACCGGTTTGAGCCCCGCCGAGTTGGTCGAGAAGGAGTCGACCAGGTAGCTCCAGTCCGTGGTGAAGGACAGGCGGCCGATGCTCAATTCGGGCAGATTATAGCTTGCGCCGAAATCCCAGCCGGAGGCGGTGGCAGAGACCAGATTGCCGATGGGCGAGTTGGTGGCGCGAACGCGACCGACGACCGCGCGGGGGTTGCCGGGATTGGCGGCATTCCACGCGGCGAAGAGCGCGACGTCCTCGGCATTTGCCGCAAAGCGCTGGATGCCGACGTCGCCGCGGTAGTTCGCGGTGCCACTAGCGGTGTCGATGGACATGACCGGGACGCCCGCGGCGATCTGCTGCGCGACATAGGCCTTCAGCAGCACATCATCGCTGATGTAGAGCTGGGAGACACTGCGCGAGCCGACCTGACCGATCTGATCAATCTCCCAATAGTCGGCGGTGAGCGTGAGGCCGGGGACCCATGGCACATCAATCACGATGCCCGCGCTCTTGCCCTCGGACTCGGCCGGCTGCAGGTTCGGATTGCCGGAGGTGATGGCGAGCGTCACGTACGCGCCTTCGCTCGTCGCGACATTGCGGTAGGTGTCGATCTGCGTCGCGACCGAGCCGATGGTGGAGGACGGCGGCGAGTAGAGATCCGCGAGGCTGGGAGCAGTGAAGCCCTCGTTGTAGGAACTGCGGACCATGATGTTGGGCAGCGGCTTCCAGTTCAGGCCGACCTTGGGCCGGGTGGTGTTCCCAAAGTCATCGTAGCTCTCATAACGGGCCGAGGCGGACAGCTCGAGGGAATTGGCCAGCGGGATGTTGTTCTGGGGCGCGACCAGTGGAATCACCAGTTCGGAGTAGAAGCTGGTGACGGTACGGTCGCCCGTGTTGTCCGGAATTGGCGAAGACACATAGAAGTCATTGCGCGTGCTCACATTGTAAGGACGGACCCAGCGGAAGTACTCGGTTCGGTACTCGCCGCCGATCGCGACATTGATGTCGCCGGCCCACATCGTGAAGAGACGACCGGAGGCGCGGGCATCGAGGCTCGCCACTTCGGTGCGGCCATCCTGGCGCCAGCGATCGACGAAGGTGTTCATCACGCCCTGGGGGTTGACATAGGGCTGGTCGGCCACCACCGCGCCGTTCTGAACCTTGAAGGTGTAGCCAAACGGATTGAACGCGCCGGCCTCAGCCGCGAAGCGGTTGTCGTTTGGTCCGGGGATGGCGGTGCGACCCAACGCCGCGTGGTAGAGACTCTCGCGCACATTGAAGGGCGCGCGGTCGGCCGCGTAAACCTGCGTGTAAAGGGCACCCGTCTCCCATGACCACGTGTCGGTGAGCTTGCCCATGAGGCCGCCCACGAAGCGATAGGTTCCGGCAGAGACTTCCATGCGGTCACCCGGGAGATCCTGAATCTGCTGGGCCTGCATGGAAATCGAGCGCGGCGCACCCACCAGGCGGGCGGTGCCATCCGTATTCGGTGCGCCGGTGACGTGGAAGAAGCGCGAGCCATACGGGTTGAAGGGATTGTTTTCCGACATGACCGCAAACGCGTCACTGGTCGGCGCGTTCATGCTGATCGGCTGGCGGATCGTGACGGAGTCCGCCTTATAGAGTGAGATGTCGGCAAACGCGGTGATCGTGTCGGTGAAGTCATACTCGACGCGATTGAACCAGTTGATGCGCCGCGTGCGGGGGGACGCCATCGAGTAGGCGTTCAGGTTGTTGTAGTACTCCGGATTGGCCGCGCGGGTCGGCGCCACCGTGGTTAGGGTTGGCGTGCCGCTGACCGGACGGAAATAATTGGTGGCCGTGGCCGTGCCGACCCGGAAGGTGGGCCAGCGACCAACAACTGCCGCGGAGTTGAAGGGACCTGCCGCCCCGTTGAAGGGCGCGGGGGCCCGGTAGGAGTTGTCGGCAAAGCGCCCCTGCTCGCGCTGGTGGAGCCACAGCTCCTCGCGGAAAAAGACATCGAAGTTCGTGAGGTAGCGCAGGCGGCCGTCGAGGAAGTCGGCCCCATAGGTGATCGTTCCCTGGAGCTGGGAGCCGCCCGGCTCTTCCGGCGTCGCGTAACGGGTCTTGATCTGCACCCCGCGATAATCAGTCCGCATGATGTAGTTCACGACCCCGGCAATGGCGTCGGAGCCGTAGAGCGAGGAGGCGCCGTCGCGCAGCACCTCAATCTGGCTGATACCCTGGTTGGGCAGCTGATTCACATTCACGACGAGGTCGCCCGTCATCGGATGCGGGGCAAGGCGCCGGCCGTTCAGCAGGACGAGCGAGGCATTCGTGCCGAGGCCGCGCATGTTGATGTTGGCGTTGTCACCACGCGCACCGGCCGAGGCCGAGCGTGATTCGTTCGCCGGCACACCCGTGACCTGCGGCAGGGCCGTGAGCATATCGACCGGCGTCAGCGCATTGCGCACGTCCATCGCATCGCGGCTCATCACCGTGACCGGCAGGACATTTTCCTGGTCCATGCGCTTAACGTTAGAACCCGTGACGGAGAAGGCCTCCATCTCGATGACGTCTTCGGTGCCCGTACTCGGACGGGCGGCGGGGCTGGCGGGTTGGGGAGCGACCTGGGCCCAAAGGCCCGTGCCGAGGGATCCCATTGCGACCGTCGCTAGGCAGATTTTTCGTGCCCAGCGGCGACAAACTGAATCCTGATCTTGGCGATGCATGTGGTGTTGGTTTTTACTGAATTATCAAACAATACCGGGGTACACTTTTCGATGGAGCATTGAGCATGCCACTTAAACGTTACGGGAGGAGGCAATTTTGTCGTTGTCGGTGAGCAACAACGGTTGCCTTAAAGGCAACCGCCTGAGGCGCCGAGGAGCATCGCAAAATGAAGTCATTTATTATCCCTTGTCCTCACACCGTGAGACTTTCTGCCAAATCTCAGTGAACCGATACCCTAGGAACGACGCTTGCTAAGCAAACCTGTCTTCGTTGCCCCCTATTTGCGTGACCCCTTGGCCTTCCCGCCACCTCTCCGCTCATGAAACTGTCTCATTCCCTCTCCCCGCCGTCCCGCCTGCTCGCCAAGTTCCGGGTCGTTGCAGCCGTAGGCGGCCTGGTCCTCGCGACGACCGGCCTCCGGGCCCAAGCCACCCCGTCCGATGTGCTCGCGCAGAAGACCCAGGCACAACTGGAGGATTATGGCGCGACCTTCGGTGGCGTGCTGGGGGTCATGGCCATCGACCTCACCAGCGGACAGGTGCTGGCCATCAACGCCGACGTTCCCTTTGCTCAGGCCAGTTCGATCAAGATTCCCATCATGGTAGAATTGTTCCGCGCCGCCCGTGCGGGCGAGCTCAGCTTGGACACAAACGTCACGCTGACCGAGGCCGATGTCGCCCGGGGATCGGGTCGGCTCAACGAGCAGATCGACAAGGGGCCGGTGTCCGTGACCGTGCGGGCCCTTTTGGAGGCCATGATCCAGCACAGCGATAATACCGCGACCAACAAGCTCATCGCGCTGGTTGGCATGGAACGGGTGAATGCCCTGATGGCGTCCTTGGGTCTGCCGAATACCCGGCTGCAGCGCGTCATGCTCGATGCGACCGGCGCGGCCCGCAGAAACATCGAGAACATCTCGACGCCGCGGGAGATGGCCCAGTTGGCGGAAATGATCCACCGGGAGCGGTTTCCCGATAGTACGGCGATGATTGAGATCCTCAAGCTGCCGGATGCGGACGGATGGCAGCTCGCAGGGGGCGGCTTTCGCGGCGGCATTCCGCGCGAAGTGCCGATCGCCTCCAAGCCCGGTTCCGTGCGCGGCGTCCAATGCCAGACCGGCATCGTGCTACTGGCGAACCGTCCCTTCGTGCTGAGTGTCATGGCCGTGTACCTGCCGGAAAACGCGTCGCCCGTAGCCGATGTCGCCCGGATCGCCTTCGCCCACTTCTCCACCCTCGCGGTCTCCAACCAGTACGGCAGCCGGGTGCGCTGACCCAACCGAGCCTCAGCGGCCCGGCTGCGACGGCGGCGTAAATAAGGTTGTTTTCCGGTTCTGCGTAGTCGCGAGCACGCGAAGCAGGATGGGGGTCCTGATGGTCCAGACGGTCGTGACGCCCCAATCGATCGCTGCCAACGAAAGGGCATTTTTGTCGAGGGCTCTGCAACGCATCACGGTCAGGCTTTGAGGGGCAAGCCCCCCTCTCGACCCAGTGCCACCGGCGAAACCTGCGCGCGCGAAGTCCGGCCTACGTCCCGCTGTCGTCGGTCAGGAGCGGATCCGTGGCCGTGACAAAACGAAACCCGTAACTGAAGCCCCACAGCCAGCAGGCACCGTCCCGGCGATCATGGATCAGGAGGTACGCAGGATCCTCGCCGGCCTGCGCCGTGATTGGAAACTGGCCGCAGGTGAGGCGATCAAGGTCGCGCGGAACGGGCGAAAGCACCGGGTCGGGTTCGAGCGCGACTGTCCAGTTCCCGCTGACCGCCACCGGGTTACCATCGCGGAAATAGTAACCAAAGAAGCGGGGTGGGCGGAAGTGCCCCTGCGCCTGCATGGTCCGGAGGTGGTCCTCCACCTGTTCAATGAAACGGATCCGCCAGGGCAAATCCGGGGGCAGCACAAAGCCGGGCAGCGGGACAAGAACGTTGGTGGTCATCGCGAGTGAAGGCCGGTCGCAGGTGAAGCAGGGATCCGGCCAATCATCGCGGGCGACTCAGGCCGGGGGTGGGGACCCGGCCGCCGGCGCCGGGGAGGAAGGGTCGGTCGGGGTCGGCGGGGTTTCGGCCGCCGGCGCCGGTTCGGCGGCACGAAAATCAAGTTGCACGCGCACCCGCGCGTCCACCGGCTCCCCCGCCTTGATGGGCGGCGCGAATCTCCAGCGGACCACGGCCGTGGCGGCGGACCAGCCAAACTCCGGCTCGCTGGCCGACACAATACGAGGCAGGTGGACCACGCCCTCGCGATCGATGATGAATTCAACTTCCGTGGTGCCATCCTTGCCGGCATGCTTCTGCGGAAACACCGGCGGAACGCGCTCCAGTGGCTCGGGTGAGGCGTCGAGCGCGGAGAGATCAACAATGGCGGGATTTTCGGAGGAAAGGATCCGCAGCAGCCGGCGGGTGCCGTCGCTGACCAGCCGGTCTTCACCATCCACCTTGAACTCCTGGCCCCGGGTCAGGATCGCACCGCTGGGCGCGCCGTTCTTGACCGCCGGTTCGAACTCCCAGGCCTCCATCGCCGCCGCCAGCGCCAGGCCGAAGGCAGGTTCCGAGGCGGCGCGCACCCGGAGCTCACGCGTCAATCCGTCCGGGGCGATGATCAACGCCACCTGCGCCGCGCCGCGCTTGTTCGCGAGCAATTGCTCATAAGGATAGACCACCGGCACCAGCGTGCGAATCGACGGCGGCCGGTCATAACGCAGGGATTCCGGCAGGTCCTTGACCGCCACGGCAGGAATTTCGAAGGCCTCCAAGCCCGGGGTGAGAACGTCGGTGAAGACCGACTCCTCGCGACTTGAGGACACCGGCTTTCCGTCCTTGCGGGCGGGGCGGAAGCGCCAGCCCTTCGCCACGTCGAGGGCGGGCTGCAGGAAATCGGGGTGCGTCGCATACGTGGCGCGCAGATTCTGCACATACCCCTCCGCGTCGATGTCGTAGGCGAGCCGGACCTCACCACGGATTCGATAGGTACGGAGCGACTCGGGATAGGCGGGGCGGCTCTGCTGAAACGGGACAGCCTCGCGGTTGGCAGGAGCGGCGGCGGCCTTGGACTGCGCCGACAGGGCCGGGGCCGCCAGCGCGGCAACCAAGAGCAGGGGCACGCAACGCAACACGAGCGGCATCACGCCGCCAACGGTGCACGCCTTCGGCCAAAGGTCAACGGGCGAGCGCGCGAGAATCGGCCTGCGCGCGGATTCCGCTTCCTCGCCGCCGACGCTCCCGGCGCGCCAGCGCTCAGGGCGCCGGCGCGATCGGAGCGGCGGGAATCACGGTGAGGGTGGAGCGCGGCTGGGCCGGAAAATCGACGGGCACGCGCATCCGCGCATCGACCGGCTGGCCTCCCTTGCGCGGAGGGGAGAATTCCCACTGGGCCGCCGCCGTCACCGCGGCCCAGCCGAAGGGTGGCGCCGACGCGGAGACGATGCGTGGGAGGTGCACGCGGCCCGTGCGGTCGATGATGAACTCGATCTCGGCTCGGCCCGCCTCGCCACCCATGCGGCCCGGGTAGCGGGGCGTTGCGCCGAAGCGCGTGGCCGGCATTTCATCCAGGTCCGCCACGTCGACAAATACAGGATTCGGCTTGCGGCTCTCAAAAAGGAGTCGGCGCGTGGTCTCGTTGACGGGCATGTCCTTTCCCTCCGGATTAAAATCGAGGGACCGGGCCAGCAGCGCCGCGAAGGGCTGGCCGGCGTAGCGCGCCGGTTCGAACTCCCATGACTCCATCGCGGCCGCCAGCGCCTCGCCAAAATCGGGATGCGTGGCGCGCACCACCGAAACGTCCTCGACGCGCCCATCCGGTCCGACCGCAAACGCCACGCTCGCCCGCCCGGGCAGGCCGCCGGCCAGAATCTCGTAGGGGTACACCACCGGCATCATTATCCTGATCGACGGCGGCTCATCATAGCGGAACGCCGGGGGCAGCAAGTCGGAGCCGCGCGGCGGAATCGAGAACGCGGGCCCACCCAGCACCACGACATCGGAAATCACGTTCGCCTTCTGGTCATACATCGGAACGGGCTGGCCGTCCCGCAAGGCCGGCCGGTAGCGCCACTCCAGCACCGCGGCAATGGCCGGCGCGATAAAGTCAGGGTGCGTGGCATAGCCCGCGCGGACATTTGAAACCGTCCCATCCGCACCGACGTCGAACGTGACCCTGACCTCACCCCGCACGCGGAAGTTGGCGATCGAATCCGGATGGATCGGGGGCCGCTGACGGAAAAGCTGGGCTGGTCGATCTTTGGAGGCCACCGCCGCACGGGCATCGGGAATCGACAGGCACGCCAGGGAAAACAGACACAGCGCGAGACGCAGGAGCGGCGACGTCATGGGGATGCACCAGCGTGCAATGAAGCCGCCGAAGGTCAACCGGCCGCGGGCCCCAAACGGATTAACCACGAATGGACACGAAAAGACCCGACTGATGATTGATGAACGGAGTTTTTTAACCACGGATTCACACGGTTTCAGCAGCACGAGCAGACTGCCGTGGAGTCCAGGCCCTTTACCGATTGTTCGGTTCGTATCCGTGTGAATCCGTGTCCATCCGTGGTAAAAACGGATCGAGGTTCGTTACCGTCATCCGCGGCCGCCGCGCAGCAAGAGCACATTCGCGAGGTCATTTTTCTCAAACTCGTCCCAGTACACGTCCTCGATCTGACGCAGCCGCGCATCGGCGTCGATTGCCGGGGCCCCGGTGTCCGCGAGCGATTGCTTGGCCTGCTCGGCGGCGAGGTCGCGGTCGGCGAGGCGCGTCACCAGCTCGTGCCAGAACGTGTCATTGTCGTACTCGGACTGGGTTTTCTGGAGCCGCTTGTCGTCGAGCAGCTGGTCCGACGGCGCGAGGCGGCCATCGCTCCCGATCGTGACGAGAGCCGCGCAGCCGAGGGGCGTGGCGAGTTCGAACAGCTTTTGCTCGAGCTCGGCATAGCGTTGCGCCGCGGGTGGGTCGAAGCCCTGCCGACCCGCGACGGCGTGCAGACCCAGATGAACCAGCTCCAGCAGCTTGGCGTACTCCTTGGGGGTGAACATGACCTTCATGCCGCCACTGCACTCCCCCCGCCCCGCCGGGTCAACCGTGCGGGGAAGCGCGGATTAGGAAACCTGAAACGCGAGCCCTGAGTTCCTGAATCCCTGCTTAAAGTGGCGGGGGCTTCCAGCCCCCGATCCGAACAACGGGAGCAGGATGCTCCCACCACCTTGATCGGATGTCGGGCGTCCGCCGCGGCGGATTTTTTGCCCCTCTGGCAACTCCGGTTTTAGGTCTCAGGTCTCAGGTTTCTTCGACCCACTACGGTCTAGCGCCGAACATGACGGGGACGGCGAGGCGGGTGGCGACGGCGCGGCCGGCTTTCATACCGGGAAAAAAGGTCCACTGGCCGATCGCATTCTCCGCCGCTTCCCCGAGGGCGGTATGGGGGGCGCTGACGGCCTTCACGCGGCGGGCGATGCCGCGCTCGTCGACGATGAGCTCGACGATCACCTCGCCGCCGATGCCGCGCCGACGGAGATCGGGCGGGTACTCGGGCTTGGCCTGGTAACGCACCATCGGGGCACGATCGAGCTGGTCGACATCAAAAAGCGCCGAGTCATCGAAGCCAAACGCGACCCTCTGCTGCATTCGCACCGCGACAGGCTGGCCGGCCTTGCGGCCCGGTTGGTACACCCAGCGCGAGACCGCCGCCACCGCCGCCGCATCGCAGTCGGGCTGGCCGGGCTCGACCACCTGCACGTCGCGCACCGCGCCCGTCGCGTCGACCACGAAGATGAGCGTCACCGCATCGGGCACGCGCAAAGCCTTGAGATTGGGTGGGTACGTCGGAGAAACCTGGGCGGAAACGACCGGGGCCTCATCGAGTTCGGCCAACGCAAAAACCGTCGGCGCCGGGGCGGTCTCGGCGGCAAACCCGGCGCCGGCGAATAAGGCCAACAGAAGGCTGGTACGGACCAGACGGAACAGCATGCCTGCACCCTACGAACTCTCGCCGCGCGGCGCAAACGTGGAAAGCAGGTCGGGCCGGCCTCGTAGCGGTAGCCTTGGCGAAGGAGGCATCCCCAAAGTGTTACCCATGTCCCCGTCAATGTGTCACCCATGTCTCCGGTCCATACAGCCCTCAACGCGTTGGCTCGGACGGTTGCGTCAAGCGATTCGATCCAGCGTCTTGAGGGCAAGCCGCTCCACCTTCAACCGCCGGAATCAGCCTCCTCATCGGAAATTTGAAATCTCGAATCGAGCCCAGGGGGCCCATCCCGGAATTGACCCCCACCGGCGGGACGGGCTATCTCTTGGCCCTTATGTCCACGACGCCCGCCCCCGAAAACCAGATGGAAGCCATTGTGTCGCTCGCGAAGCGCCGCGGCTTTGTTTACCCGTCGTCGGAGATCTACGGCGGTTTCAACGGTTTCTTCGACTACGGTCCGCTCGGCGTGGAGCTCAAGAAGAACATCCGCGACTGCTGGTGGAATGACATGGTCCGCCGGCGCGACGATGTCGTGGGCATCGAGACCTCGATCATCATGCACCCGAAGGTGTGGGAGGCGTCGGGCCATGTGGCCGGTTTCACCGACCCGCTGGTCGACTGCAAGGTGAGCAAGCAGCGCTACCGCGCCGACCAGCTGTTCTTCGCGCCGGTGGTGATCGACGGCAAGACGGTCGGCTACGTGTCCGCGCTCGAGAGCGAGAAGACCGCCGAGGACCTGCAGGCTGCGGCCGAGAGCTTCAAGCGCAAGAAGGGCATCCAGGGCACGCTTCTGCCGGTCGCGATCCGCGACATGACCGAGGCGCAACCCGACGAGATCGCGCTGATCCCCTCCCCCGCTACGGGCGAGCCGGGCAGCCTGACCGAGCCGCGTTCGTTCAATATGATGTTCCAGACGAATGTCGGCGCGATGACCGACGGCTCGTCCGTCGCCTACCTGCGGCCCGAGACGGCGCAGGGCATGTTCGTCGACTTCAAGAATGTGATCGATACGACCCGCGTGAAGCTGCCCTTCGGCATCGCGCAGATCGGCAAGTCGTTCCGCAACGAGATCACGCCGCGCAACTACATCTTCCGCTCGCGTGAGTTCGAGCAGATGGAGATGGAGTACTTCATCCACGAGGACGCCGACTGGTCGCAGTGCCATCAGGAGTGGATCGAGTGGTGCCGCCAATGGCTGATCTCGGTCGGCCTGCCAGAGTCGCACCTCTCGCTCTACGCTCACCCGAAGGAAAAACTGGCGTTCTACTCGCGCGGCACGGTGGACATCATGTTCAAGTACCCGTTCGGCGTACAGGAGCTGTGGGGCATCGCGGCCCGCGGCAGCTACGACCTCACGCAGCACGCCAACGCGAGCGGCAAGCCGCAGGAGATTTTCGACGAGACGACGAAGAAGAAATTCGTCCCGCACGTGATCGAGCCCGCGGTCGGCGTCGACCGCATCTTCCTCGCCGTGCTCTGCGCCGGCTACGCAGAGGAGGATGTCACCGATGAGAAGGGCAATGTGGAGAAGCGCACCGTGCTGCGCCTCTCGCCGCGCATCGCGCCGGTCAAGGTCGCCATCCTGCCCCTGCTCAAGAACAAGGAGGCGCTGACCAACCGCGCCAAGGCGCTCTACACGAAGCTGAAGCGCAACTACGCCGTGCAGTACGACGACGGCGGCGCGATCGGCAAGCGCTACCGCCGCCAGGACGAGGCCGGCACGCCCTGGTGCGTGACGATCGACTTCGACACGGTTGAGAAGGAGGGCGACACGTTCACCCTCCGCGAGCGCGATTCGATGGCGCAGCGCCGCATCACCGAGACGGAGCTCCTCGCGCTGCTCGCCGAGCACGTGTACTGAGGCCTCGGCCTCACCCGTCATGCCCCGTCGCCCGCGCCTGCTGTTGCTCAACGGCGCGCTGGCCGGGAACGGCGGCAACACGGCCGCGGCCCTCGCCGCCGCGCGGCGGCGGCTGGTGCGTAACGCGGCAGTCGAGACCCTCACGCGCGCCGAGGCATTCGCTGACACGCCCGCCGGCGGGGCCCTACGCGGCGACCTGCCACCCGCGCTCGTGGAGGCACTGGCGCGAGCAGACGGATTCCTCTTTGGCACTGGCACGCACTGGGACGGCTGGAGCAGCGTGCTCCAGCAATTCCTCGAAATGGCCACGCCCTTGGAGGGCACCTCGGCGTGGCTGGGTAAACCGGCCGCCGTGGTGGTCACGGAGCACAGCGTCGGCGGCAAGGCCGTGCTGTCCCGCCTGCAGGGCGTACTCGTGACACTCGGCTGCGGCCTCCCACCGATGAGCGGCCTGGTCCTCTCTCGCGCTGCCTTGCTTGCGGCGGCGCAGGACCCCGCGGCCGCCCGGGATTTCTGGAGCCGCTCCGATCTGGGCGTCGTCTGCCACAATCTTCTCACCGCCGCCCGTGTCCGTGCCCAGCCCTGGAAGGCCTGGCCCGTCGACCGCGCCGACTTCCGCGGGCGCTGGCTGGAGGCGTGATGCAACGCGACAGACTCATGCGATTATTGCCAATTTAAGGCTTTAGTCGCAAATTTTCTTTCGTTACTCTCTCCGTTAAGAAAATTCCGCGCGATTTCTTTAACTAAGGATTCTCTTATTAAAGGATTATGGCTTTTCTTTAATTATGGATAGAGGTCCAAGTGGCATCAAGCTACCCATCTCCTTCGTCGGTGAACCCTGCTTCGCGTTCGTTCCGAACCCGCTCCCGCCGCAGCCCCCTTTAATTTGGGATGCTTCGCTTCATCGCCTAGCCGAGCGGGCAGGTGTCGCGATCGGCCGGCTTTCTGGAGTAACCGCCCAGCTCCCTGATACGCAGTTATTTCTTTACTCCTATGTTCGCAAAGAAGCGGTGCTCTCGTCCCAGATCGAAGGCACCCAATCGTCGCTTTCCGAACTGCTCCTGTTCGAAAATGACGCCGCTTCTGGCGTACCGTTGGACGATGTCACCGAGGTATCCAACTATGTCGCCGCGATGGAGCATGGCCTGAAGCGACTGGGTGAAGGGTTTCCGCTTTCGCTGCGTCTGCTCAAGGAAGTCCACGGTGTGCTGCTCGGCAAGGGGCGCGGTAGCGAGAAGCGACCCGGCGAGTTTCGCATCTCACAGAACTGGATCGGTGGCTCACGACCGGGCAACGCACTCTTCGTGCCGCCTCCACCGGACCAGGTCATTCCCTGTATGGGATCGCTCGAACTCTTCCTGCACAATCCGGAGGTACCTGCTCTGATTCGCGCCGGACTGGCCCATGCGCAATTCGAAACGATCCATCCCTTTCTCGATGGCAACGGGCGAACCGGGCGGCTGCTGGTCACGCTTCTGCTGTGCCACGACCACGTGCTCGCGCAACCGTTGCTCTACCTCAGTCTCTTTCTCAAGACCCATCGCAGCACCTACTACGAGCTTCTTCAGCGCGTGCGCACCCATGGCTCCTGGGAGGGGTGGTTGGATTTCTTTCTTCAGGGTATCGAGGAAACTGCGACCCAGGCCGCGACGACAGCGAGTCGGCTCCTTCAGGTGTTCCAACAAGACCGCGCCCGCCTCCACGCGCTCGGGCGCCGCGGGGTGTCCGCGATCAAGCTCCATGATATCCTGCAAAAGCAACCCGTGGTCACGGTGCCCCGCCTCATGTCCAAATTCGGTTTCACCGCCCCCACCGCCAACTCCGCCCTCGCCGTGCTGATCGAGCAAGGCATCGCCCGCGAGATCACCGGCTACCGCCGCAATCGCGTCTTCAGCTACGCCGAGTACCTGCGCACGCTCAATGAAGGGACGGAAGTTTGATGAACCGGGACGACTTCGCGGGGCGCTGGCTGGAGGCGTAGCCTCGCGAAGTGGTCCGCTAACTAGCTCATTACACCATGCCATCTCGCCCCCTCCTGCCCTCACCGTGGCAGGGTCTCTTTTCAAGCGAGTACACCGCGAATGACTACGAGCGCCTCCTCGCGGTCGTCGATCAGCGCTACGCCACGGAACCCGTGCTGCCGGCGGCCGAGCATGTGTTCCGGGCCCTGGAAAGGGTGCCGCCGGCCGCGACCAAGGTGATCATTCTCGGACAGGATCCTTACCCGACGCCGGGTAATGCCCATGGGCTGTCGTTTTCGGTTCAGCCCGGTGTGAAGATTCCCCGCTCGCTCCGGACGATCTTCGCGGAGCTGAAACGCACGACGCCCGGATGGGTCGAACCGGCCAGCGGGTCGCTCGAGGCCTGGGCCGATCAGGGCGTGCTGCTGCTCAACGCGGTGCTCACCGTTCGCGCAGGTGAACCGCTCAGTCATGCGAATCTCGGGTGGGAGGCCTTCACGCGCGCCGTGCTGCTCCACGCCCAAGCGCAGTCCCCGTTCCTCGTGTTTCTGCTCTGGGGCGCCAAGGCGGCGGCGATTGCGGATCCCATCATCGATTTGACCAAGCATGCCGTGCTGAGGGGTAGTCACCCCTCACCCATGGCGCAGAACCAGATGCCGCCGGAGAAGAAGTTTGTCGGCAGCGGTCACTTTCTGGAGACGAACCGCCTGTTGATTGAACGCGGGCGCACGCCGGTTGACTGGCGGCTCGCGGCGGCAACGCGTGCCGAGGCGTCGTTGTTTTAGGTGCGCTCTG
>CAMAXB010000001.1 GCA_945862035.1 Opitutus sp. GAS368 | reverse complement strand
GGCAGTTCCGGCGGACTGACGCTGGTGGTCAGGCAGTCCGGAACCGACACCCCGGTCTCATCGACGGGCGGAGAACTGACAGGAGTACGGGGGGTGCGCTTGGCCATGGCCGAAAGTCCGGAAAGGCAGTGACCATAACCGACCGCTTGGGCGGAACCAGAAAGAACTGACCCGGGCACCCAATTGTCACCGGAGGAGGAGCTTAGCGCACCCAGATCGTCTTGGTGTTCACGAATGCCCGCAGGCCATACTGGCCCAGTTCCCGCCCATAACCGCTGTCCTTGACGCCGCCGAAGGGCAGCGTGGTGTCGGAGCGGGCGAAGTCGTTCACGAAGGCCATGCCCGCGTCGAGGCGCTCCCGGGCGATACTTTCGCCGAGGCGCCGGTCGCGGGTAAACACGGCCGCGCCGAGGCCATAGGGCGTCGCATTGGCGAGGGCGATGGCCGCTTCGGTATCGGGGACGGAAATAATCACGCCGACAGGACCGAACAGTTCCTCATCGTGAGCGGGCATGCCGGGCTGCACCTGCGAAAGAACAGTGGGGGGATAAAAGAAACCCGGGCCCTTGGGCATCCGGCCTCCGAGGAGCACGCGCGCACCCCGGCGCACACTGGCGGTCACCTGCGCGTGAAGGGTGCGGCGCAGATCGGCGCGGGCCATCGGGCCAACGTCGGTGTCTGGCCGCGTGGGATCGCCCAGACGGCGGCGCGAGAACTCGGCCACGATGCATTCCTCGAACTCGGCGCGCCGCGACTCGACCACGATCAGGCGCTTGGCCGAGATGCAGCTCTGACCGCCGTTGATGAGCCGGGAGGTGGCGCAGAGGGCGGCGGCGTGGGCCACGTCGGCGTCGGGCAGCACGAGGTAGGGGTCCGATCCGCCCAGTTCGAAGACGCAGGGCTTCAGGGCGGCGCCCGCCAGCGCACCGACCTGGCGTCCCGCGCGCGTGCTGCCGGTCAGGGTGATCGCGCGTACCCGGGGGTCGGCGATGAGGGGAGGGATGTGCCGGGTCTCGGCCAGGACCGTCCGCAGGACGCCGGCGGGCAGGCCTGCCTGCCGGCAGAGCTCCTCGATGGCCAGGGCGCAGCCGGCCACGTTCGGGGCGTGTTTGAGCAGAAAGGTATTGCCCGCGATCAGCGCTGGGACTGCGGCCCGCAGGACCTGCCAGAAGGGAAAGTTCCACGGCATGATCGCCAGGATCACGCCGACCGGCTCAAAGACGATTTGCGCGTGGCGCGGTGAGCCGACCGGATGTTCGGGCTTCAGGAAACGGGCGCCATGACGGGCGTAGTAGTCGCAGGTTGCCGCGCATTTCTCGATTTCCGCACGGGCCTGGGCCACGGGCTTGCCCATCTCGGCCACGATGAGATCGGCGAGGGGGGCGGCGTTGCGGCGCAACTGCAGGCCGAGCGCGGAAATATGCCTGCTCCGCGCGGACAGGGCCAGCTCCCGCCAGCCAAGGAAGGCCGAGTGGGTGTGGGCTAGCGCCGCCTGAATCTCAGCCGGCGTGTGCGCCCGGTGACGACGAATGATTTGGCCGGTGGCGGGATTGGTCGAGACAAACGGCATGGGGCGAAAATGCGCGGATCGGACCGGCGGCGCAAGCGGCGGAAGCGCAATGCGCTCTCTCCTAGGTCCGAATCCACTTTTGCAGCTGCTTTCTGAGGAGTTCCCGCGCCCGGTAGAGCCGGGTTTCCACGGCCTTGGACGTGGCTCCGACCACGGCACCGATCTCCGCGTGGGAGAGATCCTCATACTCGGAGAGGATCAGGGCCTCGCGCAAGTCGGGCGGGAGGCCGGCGATCGCCGAGCGTACCGCGGCGACGGACTCCGCCCGCTCAAGGTCGGCGGGCGGGCTGGACTCCGAGACCGGCTCGGGCCCGGCGTCGAGGGCGTCCGTCGGCCGGCGACGGCTGCGGCGGGCCTGATCGCGCACGAGGTTAAGCGCGATCTGGAACATCCAGGTGGAAAAACGGGCCCCGGACCGAAACTGATCCCGATGACGGTAGATCCGGACGAAGGTTTCCTGCGCAAGGTCCAGCGCATCGTGGTCGTGGCCCAGATGGCGGTACAGAAACGCGCGGAGCGGAATCTGCCAGCGCACCATCAGGCGATCGAGCGCGGCCTTCTCGCCGCGTTGAAGCGCCTGCAGGTCGGCGGCGTCGAGCGAATCGCTCATCGCAAGCCCAGCGGCTCGGCGTGGTTGTGCGCAGCGAGCTTGCCGCCAATGAGGGCGAGGTAGCGCTCGCCCTGCGCCGGGTCCATCAAGGCCGCCACGGCCTCGAGGTGACGGCGCGTCGACTCCGAGCACACGCGAGCGAGGCTTTCCATCTCGGCGGCGGCCTCCACGTGGGCGGGGGTCCCGGGCGGGAGCCCGGCCAGACGCTGGCGCGTGGCCATGACGTTTGCGCAGTGCTCATCGCAGACGGGGCCGTAGCGGGCGTGCAGGCGGGCAATGGCCTCCGCCTGTTGGGCGTTGAGGGCAAATTCCTGGCGCAGCCACGCCATCTCGTCGGCCGGGGCCCGCTGGGACGCGACCCAGCGCGTCAGGCCGAATGACGTCAGGCCCGCAGCGAGGGCGATCAGCGCGCAGGAAAGCAGGATCTTCACGGCTGGTGCACGTGATCGTTGGAGGCCTTGAGGAGCGGATCAATGGAGCGCGCGTAGTTTGCGGCCATGCGATCCGCTGTCTGGCTGCGCGCCACCGACAGGCCGGTGCTCACCCCTGCGGCCACGGAGGCAATGAGCGTGAGGCTCGCCGCGAGCGGCAGGATCAGGCGGAAGGGGAACACCGTCACCTTGCGAGGTGCCGCGTCCGCCTGCCCAATCCGCGCCCACACCCCGGCCTGGAAGTCGGGACTGGCCTGAGGCTCGTGGCGCCAGCGCTGGAGGAGGTCTTGGAGTGGGTCTTTCATACCTCATGATACGATAAAGAAGCTCGAAACCCTTGCAAATTTTTCAGGGAGAATGCGGCTCAGTGACGGGTTTGAAGGATCTGGAAGTGACGGATCCGCTCGTGGCTTTCCATCGGACGAAAGCCAAGCAAAACATCCTTAAGCGGTTGGTAGTAAAACGATAAAGAATTACTCGTCCATTGGCGCTGGAGCGGACTGTACCGTCGGGCCTGGCCTCGGGGCGAATCTGGTAGGTTACTCCCGCAGTCAGCAGGTCTTCCGCTCCTGTGCGCTCATTTCCGGGGGCACGGGGCGGGCCCCGGTGCCGTCGGAGCGGCGAAAGCGCGTCGTCTTAGGGGTGTTGCCCCGTGGCCCACGTAGGAGGTGCGCAGCGGATCGTACGTGGCGAAGAGCCCGTTGCGGCCGTGGCCCGCAGCGAACAAGTCCGCTGGCGATCCAGAAACCGTTCAGATCCGACCAACGGTCGTTCGGGCCGCCGGAGGTGACGAAGGTCAGTTCACAGGTAATGACCACCGGCGCGGTCAGCTTGGTCCTGAACCACCCGGTGCAGCCTGCGGCGTCATCAATCTCCAGCGCACCGTCCCGGATCCGGACCGTGCCGCCGGGCTGTTGTTCGACCACCCACTGCGATAGATCGCCGCTGAAATCGTCGCGATAAAGCTCCGCGCCAGGCGACTGCGCAGCGAGGCCCCTCGCCAATCCCAAAACTAAGAAAAAAGATAGGTCAAAGGCGAGGGCACCTGGGGATGATTCCAAAGTTAATCAGAGTTAAACGCGGATTCGCACGGATAGGGAATCCGACCCGACCGAATCCGTGTTCATCCGTGTCCATCCGTGGTGAGGTCTGCAGGGATCGGTTCAGACCTGCTCGAGCAGCTGATACAGCCGCTTGACCATGGTTGTCGGATCCTCGAGCAGGCCGGCGGAAATCAGGGCGTTGTCGAGGACCTGGGCCGCGACCAGCGCCGCCGTGTCGGGCGCGGCGGTGCGGGAGGCGGCGAGGCGCTTCATCAGCGGGTGACGCGGGTTGATCTCGAGATTCACGCGCAGGGGCGCATCGCCGCCGTCCTTATTCATCGCCTTCATCATGCGGCGCAGGTGCGGGGACATGAACTTGTCGGCATTGAGCGCAAGGGCGGGGGAATCGACGAGGCGGTCGCTGGCCTTCACCTCGGCGACCCGCTCACCCAGCGTAGCCTTGAGCCACTCGGCGAGGCCCTTGGTCTCGTCCGCGGTCAGGCCGCCCTCGTCGGGTGGCTTGGGCAGATCGGACAGCTTCACGTCGGAGTGGTCGGCGGCGGTGAGCTTCTTGCTGTCGAACTCGCGCACATTGTTCATCACGTACTCGTCGACCGGCTCGTAGCAGAACAGCACCTCGAGATTGCGCGCCTTGAAGGCCTCGAGGTACGGCCCGCTTTCGATCGCCTCGCGGTTGGGCCCGATCAGGTAATAGATCTCCTTCTGTTCGGCGCCGATCCGCGAGACGTAGTCGGTGAGCGAGGTGGTCTTTCCCTTCTCCGTGAGCGAGGACTCGAAACGGAGGAGCTTCACCAGCTCGTCCTTGTGGGTGAAGTCGAGGGCTGCGCCCTCCTTCAGGTAGACGCCGAACTGACCGTAGAACTCATGGTAGGCCTCGGGGCGGTTCTTGGCCTCCTCGGACAGGAATTTGATGAAGCGCTTCGTGATGACCTTGTTGAGCTTCTCGATCAGGGCGCGGTCCTGCATCGTCTCACGCGAGATGTTCAGCGGGAGATCCGCGCTGTCGACGACACCCTTGAGAAAGCGCAGCCACTCCGGCAGCAAATCCTTGGGCTTGGCGTCGATCAGGACCTTGCGGCAGTAGAGCGAGACGGCGGGCTCCGACCGCGCCATGCCGAACTTCTCCACGTTCTCCTTCGGGACGAAGAGCAGCGCATTGATTTGCAGCGGGGCGTCCGCACTGAAGTGCAGACGCAGGCGGGGCTCGTCGAAGGCGTGGGCCTGAAACTTGTAAAACTCGGTGTACTCCTCGTCCTTGATCTCGGACTTCGAGCGCAGCCACAGCGCCTGAACCGTGTTGATGCGCTTGCCGTTGAGATTGATCGGGAAGGATACGAACGCGCTGTAGCGCTCGAGGATCTCCTTGATCTTCCACTCCTGGCTGAAGTCCGCGCAGTCATCCTTGAGCTCGATCACGATCCTGGCCCCGCGGCGCTGGTCCTCGGCCGGCTCGACCACGTAGCTGCCGGAGCCGTCGCTGGACCAGACATGGGCGGGTTCACCCGCGCGCCAGGAGTGGCTGTAGACCTTGACCGACTTGGCCACCATGAACGCGGAGTAGAAGCCGACGCCGAACTGCCCGATGAGGCTGGCGTTCTTCTGGCCGCCCTCGCTCAGGGCCTTGAGGAAGGCCTTGGATCCGGAGTGTGCGATGGTGCCGAGATTCTCGATCAGCTCCTCCCGGGTCATGCCGAGGCCAAAGTCCTGAATCGTGAGCGTCTTGGCCTGGTCGTCGGTCGTGAGGTTGATCTCCAGCGTGGCCTGGTCGTCAAAGACTTCCTTCTCCGTGAGCTGGAGATGGCGGAGCTTCTCCAGTGCATCGGACGCATTGGAAACCAGCTCGCGCACGAAGATTTCCTTCTCCGTGTAGAGCGAGTGGATGACGATATCGAGCAGTTGCTTGATCTCGGCTTGAAACTCGTAGGTCTGTGGCGTGGGCGTTGGCGTGGACATGGCGGGAGGAATGGGATGAAGTGAAGGCGGCCCGGTCGGGCCGAAAGGGAATTGAGTTTAGCAACTTCGCCAAAAAATCAAGGGGCGGAACGCCTGACCTCTTCGCGGAAGATCTGTTCCACCTTGGTTCGGGCCCAAGGGGTGCGGCGCAGGAACTGAAGACTCGATTTGATGCTGGGATCAAACTTGAAGCAGCGAACGTCGACCCGCGCGGCCAACCCTTCCCAGCCGTGGCGCTCAACCAGCACTGTCAGCAGGTGCTCCAGCGTCACGCCATGGAGCGGATCCTTGGAGCCGGGGGACGGATTGGGAGGAGTGGAACCAGCGGACATGGGGAGGAGATCGAATCCTGCCCCCACGCCTTCGCAACGGCTAAAACCAGTCCGTACCCATGCATTTTCTGTTCGTCTCAGGCGACCCCGGCGGATACTCGGTGTCACTTCCCCATGCTGTCTTTTGTGCCCTACAAACCCGTCGTGTGGGTGACCTTGGCCGCCGCCTTTTTACTGGGGGGCTGCCGGACGGTTGCACCCGGCGTGGCGCCAGCCCCGGCGGTGGTGGCAGCCGCCCCGGAATCCTTCGGCGAGGACCTGCGGGACGCCCGGTTGCGCGCCTGGCAGACGGTGCTCGATCTGACCCGGGTCTATGCGCAAATCCCGGCGGGGCAGTGCCCGGGCGTGAGCGCCTGGGTGAAGGACATCGACGCCGCCCGCCGCCGCATCGCCAGCGGCGAGGGGCCCCGCCTCGATGAACTGGACGTGGATGCCCTGGTGACGCGCAACGCCAATTTCTGGCGGGCCTCGCTGGAGATTGCCCCGACGGACGGGAGCCTGCTCCTCCTGCAGGCCATGCTCTTTGCCAGTGCCGGTGAGGTCTGGCGGGCGAATCGCGTCCTGATGGCCACCACGCAGCTGCTGCCGATCGATGCGCGGACGCGCCCGCTCTACCTGGCGCACACCTATGGGCTGGGCGCCCTGATTCTTGACAGCATTGAGGGAATCGATGCCCGCACTGCCGGGGCCGAACTGACGCAAGTGGAGGCGGTCTATGAAAATGCCCTGGCGGTCTGGCCGGGAAACGCCCTCGTGCTGTCCGCCCTGATAGAGCTGCGGGCGCGGGCGGCGCGGGGAAGTCCGGGGAGGGACGGCGGCCGCGTGCTGACCGAGGAAAGCGCCCGGCGGCGGACCGCAGCCTTGGAGTCGTCCCGGGAGGAAATCGACCGGCTGCATGCCCTCGACCCGATCAATGCGGCCTCCTTTCGGGGGGATGCGGCGGCCCGCTTGGCCGGCCAGAAGCTGCTGGCCAACTGGCAGCGCCTGAGCGATCGCGGAGTTGCGCTCGGGCACAAGGAAATCAGTGAGATCGTCCAGGAACTGGAGCAGGCGGATGCGCCTGAACTCGCCCTGACCCTGCAGCGTTTGCTGGTGGTCGCCCGCGGCTTTGCGAGCCCGGGCGATGCCATCACCTGGCGGCGGCTCCTGCCCAAGCTGCTGGATCCGGCTGAGGCCGACGCACTGCTCACCGCTTGGAGTGAAGGCACCATCACCACGGTTGCGCTGAGCGGACCCGAGCCGGAGGAACTGGAATGGACGGGGGACGTGGCGACCAATCCGATTCTTCGCCACCAGCTGGACCGGGAGCTGGGCGAGCGCGACTTCCGGATCGACATGCTGCGCGGCCAGCCGGTGGCCTTGGCCCAGGCCTACCGGGAGCGTGGGCAGCTCCATGGCCGGGCGGGCCGGCACGAGGCGGCGCTCGCGGACTTCGCCGCGGCGGCCCGGCTACCCCACCGGGATCCCGTCCTGGGCATGGCCCGGGCCGTGGTCCTTGGGGATTTGCAGCGGGACGAGGAGGCCGAGGCGGCCTTCAAGGAGATCCTGCGCACCCGCCCGGACCGCGAGCGCGCGGAACTTGCGCTGGGCGCTTTCCGCTTCGGCCAGGGGCGGTACGAGGAGGCGCGCACGCATTTCCGCACGGAGGCCCAGCGCGATCCGGCCACCGGCCGGCCGGCCATCCTCGCCGACTTGTCCGCCCGGCGCGCGGGCGGTACCGAGCGCCGCCTCGTCGCGAAGGCGCTGGAGCAGGTCTCGCCCGATTCGTGGGACGCCCACTGCCTGGGTTATCTGCAGGGCGGGATCAATGAGGAGAATCTCCTTCGCCGGGCGCGCGAAGGCGGCGAGCTCACGGTGGCATCCCAGCTGAGCGAGGCCTACTTTCTGCTAGCCCAAACGAGCCTAGCGTCCGGCGACCAGGCTTCGGCCGTCGCCCACCTCGAGTCCTGTATCAGCACGGGCATGACGGGCATGATCGAATTCCGGCTCGCGCGGCTCGAGCTGCGGCGCCTCGCCCCCGACCGTGAGGCGCGCTTGCGCGGGGCGACGGAATCGACGGCGACGCCCCCGCGGACACCGGCCGCAGCGAAGGAAGCGGGCGAAGGCAGCGAGGACGCGGCTTCAGCCGGCTCGACGCCCGCGTGAGGGGGCCGCCGGATCGTCTTCCGTCCTCTCCGTCGTATAGGTCCTATGCGACGGATGGGACCGATAGGCTTCCGATGCGATTACCCGACGGGCTCCTCAGCCGCCGAGGTAGGCGGCCTTCAACTGCGGGTCTTGGCGGAGGTCTTGGCTGGGCCCATGGACCGCGACGCGTCCGGTCTCGAGGACATGGGCGTAGCGGCTGACCTCGAGCGCGAGGTTGGCATTCTGCTCCACGAGGAGGATCGTGATGCCCTGCTTCCGGTTGATCTCCACGATCTTCTCGAAAATCGTGCTGATCAGGCGCGGCGCGATGCCGAGCGAGGGCTCGTCGAGCATGAGGAACTTGGGGTCCCCCATCAGGGCGCGGCCGATGGCGAGCATCTGCTGTTCGCCGCCCGACAGTGTTCCTGCGACCTGTTTCAGGCGTTCCTTCAGACGGGGGAAAATTCCGAAAACATAATCGCGGATGCCGGCGACCTTGGCCTTGTCCGTCTGCAGGTAGGCGCCCATCGCGAGATTCTCGTCCACCGTCAGATTGGCGAAGATCATGCGGCCCTCGGGCACATGGCAGAGGCCCCGGGCGACAATGTCATGGGGCTGCAGCCGGGTGATCTCCTCGCCGCGAAAGTGGATTGTGCCCGCGAGCGGCCGCAGCAGGCCCGAGATCGTGCGGAGGGCGGTGGTCTTGCCCGCGCCGTTGCCGCCGATGAGCGTCACGATGTCGCCTGCCGGAATCTCAAACGAGACACCGCCCAGCGCCTGAATGGCGCCGTAGGAGACGGAGAGATCGGTGACTTTAAGCATTTTCGAATTTTGATTTTCGAATTTCGATTTCAGACCGGACCGCGACGTTCGCAGGAAACCGTTCCGTCGCGGCCTCATTCGAAAATCGAAATTCGAAAATCGAAAATTTCATCAGTGGTGCGACAGATTGGTTCCGTGGTCCTCGCCGAGGTAGGCTTCGATGACCTTCCGGTCCCGCTGGATCTCGGCGGGGGTGCCCTCGGCGATTTTCATACCGTAGTCGAGCACGGCGATGCGCTCGCAGGCGCCCATCACGACTTTCATCGAGTGCTCGACGAGGAGGATGGAGAGGCCGAACTGGGTTTTGATCTGCTGGATCAGCCGGATCAGTTCGATCTTCTCCGAGGGATTCATGCCGGCGGCAGGCTCGTCGAGCAGGAGAAGCTGGGGCTTCGTCGCGAGGCAGCGGACAATCTCCAGCCGACGCTGCTCGCCATACGGCAGGCTCTTCGCGGGTGCGTCCCGGAAGCGGCGGAGGTTAAAGATATCGAGCAACTCCTCGGCCCGGCGCGCAATCGCGGCTTCATCACCCTGGTAGGAGGCGAGTCGCACCAGGGTCTGGAACGGGCTGGAGCCCCGGTGCAGATTGCAGGCGGCGCGGACATTGTCGAAGACGCTGAGGCTGCCGAAGAGCCGGATGTTTTGGAAGGTGCGCGCGATGCCGAGCTCGACGATCGAGTGGACCTTGAGCCCGGCGAGATTACGGCCGCGGAAGCTGACCGTGCCGTCCGTCGGCTGGTAGACCCCCGTGATCAGGTTGAACACGGTCGTCTTGCCCGCACCGTTCGGGCCGATCAGGCCGCAGAGCTCATTCTCGCCGATGGTGAAGTCCACCGCGTTGACCGCGGTCAGGCCGCCGAAGCGGATCGTCGCCTGGTGGAGCTGGAGCAGCGTCGCCATCAGAAGCGGGTCTTCCCGAACTTGAAGTTGAACAGGCCCTGGGGTCGCAGGATCATCAGGACGATCAGCATGAAGGAGTAGAGGATCATGCGGTACTCGGCGATCGGCCGGAGGACCTCGGGCAGCAGCGTCAGCAGGACCGCGGCGAGCACCACGCCGATCGTGTTGCCCATGCCGCCAAGGATGACCATGACCACGATCTCGATACTCTTGGTGAAATCGAAGCCGGTGGGCGTGATCGTCATCTTGAAGTGACCGTAGAGGCCGCCCGCGATGCCCGCAAAGAAGGCGCCGATCACGAAGGCGACGATCTTGTAGCGCGTGGTGTTGAGGCCGATCGCCTCGGACGCGATCTCGTCGTCATGCGTGGCGATGAAGCCGCGCCCATAAGTCGAGTTCACCACGCAGATGATGACAAAGATGGTCAGGACGACGAAGCCGATCACCCAGAAGATGTTCGTGTAATACGGAATGCCATTGAGGCCGAGCGCGCCGCCGAGGACCTCGACGTTCTGGAAGATGACGCGGATGATCTCCCCGAACCCGAGGGTCACGAGGGCGAGGTAGTCGCCCTTCAGCCGCAGCGAGGGTATGCCCACCAGCAGGCCGGCAAAGGCGGCGCTGAGGCCGCCGGCCACGAGGGCGGCGAGGAAGATCGCATTCTGGGCGACCAGACCGGGCTCGTCGCCGAGGAGCCGGGGACCGAGAAAGACGGTCACCGCGGCCGAGAGGTAAGCGCCAACCGCCATGAAGCCGGCGTGTCCGAGGGAGAACTGACCGGTGTGGCCATTCACCAGATTGAGCGAGACCGCAAGGATCACGTTGATCCCGATGCCAGTCATCACATCGAGGAAGTAGGGATCGATCCGGTCCGAGAGGGCCGAGATGCCGGCGGCAAAGGCAAAGCCGAGCAACAGGAGGAGATGCGGACGGGGCATGTCAGACCTTCTCCGCGGTGAAGCGTCCCAGCAGCCCGGCCGGCCGGAAGAGCAGGATGATGATCAGGATCGCAAAGGCGATGGCGTCCTTATAGGTCGAATACTGGCTGCCGGCCACGAAGGTCTCGACCGTGCCGAGCAGGAGCCCGCCCAGCGCCGCGCCCGGGATGTTGCCAATGCCGCCCAGGATGGCTGCGACGAAGGCCTTGAGGCCGGGCATCACGCCCATGAGCGGATCGATCGAAGGGTAGTTGAGCGAATAGAGGATGCCGCCGGCGCCGGCGAGGGCGGAGCCAAGCGCGAAGGTGAATGTGATGACCACGTTGTTGTTCACGCCGACGAGCTGGGCCGCCTTCGGATTGAGCGAGACCGCACGCATCGCCGTCCCCATCTTGGTCCGGAAAACGATGAACTGAAGCGCCACGACCAAGGCGATGGCTACGCCGATCACCACGAGCTGATTGCTCGAGAGCGTGAGCGTGCCGATCTCAAAATTACGGGAGGGCAGGACCGGGGGGAAGGTGCGGGGGGCGGCCCCGAAGAAGACCTGCCCGCTGTACTGGAGCAGCAGGGAGACGCCGATCGCGGTGATCAGTACATTGAGCGTGGGGGCATTGCGGAGCGGACGGTAGGCGAGGCGCTCGATGGTCATGCCGAGGGCCGCGGAGGCCGCCATGGCGCCGATCAGCACGATCGAGCCCCCCCAAAGGGTGTCCTCCGGCAGGAATTGCCCGAGGTAGTATCCGGCAAAGGCGCCGACCATGAAGACGTCGGCGTGGGCGAAATTGATGAAGCGCAAAACCCCGTACACCATGGTGTAGCCGAGGGCGATCAGGGCATAGATCGCGCCGAGCGAGAGGCCGTTGAGGAGTTGCTGGAGAAATTCGGTCACAAAGGAGGATCGGGCGCGGCGCCCAAGCGGCGCGGGAAAACAGGCGCGCGCAGCGTTGAGGCTGCGCGCGAAATCTGGCGGACGTCAAACCCGGATCAGGGGGCGACGGTCTTGAGGAATTCGAGTTTCCCGTCCCGGACCGCGATGATGGCAGCCGGCTTGGTCGCGTCGCGCTGGGCGTTGATGGTCGTGATCCCGGTCACGCCGGCGAAGCCCTTGGTCTGGGCGATGGCGTCGCGCAGCTTGGGACCGTCCGTCGTGCCGGCGCGCTTGATCGCGTCGACGAGGACATACACGGAGTCATAGCCGAGGGCCGAGAAGGCGCCGGGGACCTCGCCATCCCAGCGGGCCTTGTAGCGGGCGACAAAGTCGGCTACGACCGGCTCCTTATTCTCCGCGGAGAAGTGGGTGGAGTAGTAGGTGCCGTTCATCGCGGCGCCGCCGATCTCGAGGAGCTGCGGGGCCTCCCAGCCGTCGCCGCCGAAGAAGGGCATGGTCATGCCAAGATCGCGGGCCTGGCGGATGAGCAGCGCGGCCTCGGTGTAGTAGGCGGGGACGAAGACCGCCTCGGCGCCGGAGGCCCTGATGGCGGTGAGTTGGGCGCGGAAGTCCTTGTCGCCCTCGGAGAACTTCTGCTCGGCCGTGATGGTGCCGCCGCCGGCGGTGAAGGTCTCGCGGAAAAACCGCGCGAGACCCACGCTGTAAGCGGAGGACACGCTGGAGGCGATCGCGACCTTCTTCACCTTGAGGGTGTCCTCGGCAAACTTGGCCATCGCGGTGCCCTGGAAGGGATCGATGAAGCAGACGCGGAAGATGTAATTGCCGGTCTCCGTGACCTTGGGATTGGTCGCGGCCGGGGCGATCATCGGGATGCGCGAGCGCTGAGCGATCGGGGCGGCCTCGAGCGAGCGGCCGGAGGCGACTTCGCCGATCAGGGCGACGACCTTGTCGCGGGAGATGAGCTTGTTGACCACCGTGGCGGATTCACCGGGCTTGGTTTGGTTGTCCTCGGTGATCAGTTCGATTTTTTTCCCCAGGACGCCGCCCGCGGCGTTGATTTCCTCGACGGCGAGCACGATGCCGTGGTGGGACGATTGGCCGAAGCTGGCCTCCTTGCCGGTGAGCGACGAGTACTCGCCGATCTTGATGGTTTCCTGGGCGAGCGCGACCGACCCGAGGGCGGCGAGCAGGGGGAGGAGGCGTAGGCGTGGGCTCATGATGGAGGATGGGGTGAAAGGTGGGGCTCAGGGGGCGATGGTCTGCACGTACTGGAAGGCGCCGTCCTTGACCGTGACGATCACGGCGCTCTTGGAGGCGTTGCGCTGGGCATCGATGGTGATGTTGCCAGTGACGGCGGGAAAATCCTTGGTTGCGGCGAGGGCGTCGCGAATCTTGGTCGGATCGGCCGAGCCGGCGCGTCTGATCGCATCGGCGAGAACGAGGACGGAGTCGTAACCCAGCGAGGCATTGGAATCGGGCGTGGCGTTGTGCTTGGCCTTGTAGGCCTCCACGAAATCCTGCACGCGCGGGGAGGGATCCTGGGGTGAGTAATGGGAGCAAAGGAAGGCGCCCTCAATGGCCTTGCCGCCAAGGTCGATCAGGGCCTGCGCCTCCCAACTGTCGGCGCCGAAGATGGGCAGGGTGATGCCGAGGTCGCGGGCCTGCTTCACGAGTAGGGCGCCCTCATTGTAGTAGCCAGGGTTGAAGATCGCATCGACATTGGCGGCGCGGATGTTGGTCAGCTGGGCCTTAAAGTCCTTGTCGCCCTCGGAGTACTTGAGCTCGGCGACGATCTCGCCGCCGCCGGCAAGGAAGGCCTCCTTGAAAAATTTGGCCAGACCCACGCTGTAGGCGGACGAGTTGCTCACCAGCAGCGCGATGCGCTTCGCCTTGAGGGTGTCCTTGGCGAATTTCGCCATTACCGGGCCTTGGAAGGGATCGATGAAGCAGGTGCGAAAAATATAATCGCCCGTCTCGGTGACCTGGGGGTTGGTCGAGGCGGGCGAGACCATCGGGATGCGCGAGCGCTGGGCGATCGGGGCCGCCTCGAGCGAGCGGCTGGAGGCGACCTCACCCAAGAGGGCGACGACCTTGTCGCGCGAAATGAGCTTGCGCACCGCGGTGCCGCTTTCACCTGCCTTGGACTGCGTATCCTCGGTGATGAGCTCGAGCCTCAGGCCGAGGACGCCACCCGCCGCGTTGATGTGTTCCACGGCGAGCGTGGTGCCCTTGTGGGAAGATTGGCCCAGACTGGCTTCCTTGCCGGTGAGGGAGGCAAATTGGCCGATCTTGATGGTGCCTTGCGCCGTCAGCATGGAGGCAAGGCCCAGCGTAATGAAAAGTGCAACCAGACGACGGGGCAGGGAGTGCATGCGGGGGCCAAGCGTGAGGAGGGTTTGGCCCGCTTTCAACCAAACTGTACAGGTCATGGCGCTCGATCCAGCCGCCTTCGGCCCGGGGATGGCTTCGGGTCGGCTTCATCCCTTGTTCAGGCAGGGCCAGCACCGCGGTTCGGGGTCAGCGAACTCCGCTCCATCAGGCCGGTGTCACCGTACCGGTCTTTTTGAGTCGCCGCCGCCGGTTCCCCCCCGCCAGCATGGCCTGTCTCGGCCGCCCTCTCATGACCCTCATCGACCGCTACCTGCTGCGCGAATGGCTGAAAATGCTCGGCCTGGTGCTTTGCGCGATGCTGGGGCTCCTGCTGATGCAGGCGATGTATGAGGATTTCCGGGACCTGCTCGACGATGGCGCCACATTCGCGGATGTCCTGGTTTACTTTGCGGTCAAGCTCCCCAGCTACCTGTCCATCGTCCTGCCCCTGACCCTGCTGATCTCCCTGCTCTACACGCTGGGGCAGCTGCATCGGAACAATGAAATCACGGCCCTGCGCGCGGCGGGGGTCGGGCTTTTCCGGCTGACGCGGGTTCTGTGGCTTTCCGGGGCGGTGCTCTGCGGGGTGATGTGGTACGTGAATGCCACGGTGATTCCCTGGTCGGTGGAGGAGTCCCGCTCGCTGCTGCAGAATCTGCAGTTCCGGTCGGAGGCCCGCGCCAACAGCGCCGTCGACCGCATTGGCACGACCACGGGGGTCGCCTTCGACAATCAGCGCCAGAACCGGATGTGGTACTTCAACCGCTACAGCCGCTTCACCGGCCGCGGCTACGGCGTCACCGTCTCGGAGCTGGATGCCCTTCGTCGCGAAAAGACCCGGCTCACGGCGCGCGAGGCGGGCTTCGACGCCGCCCGTGGCTCGTGGGTGTTCTTCGACGGGCGTGAAACCTGGCTTGAACCCGAGACCGGCGAGGTCGTGCGCACCGTGTCCTTTGCCGAGAAAAGCGTGCCTCATTTCCGGGAGGACCCCGCGCTCATGCTGGTGTTCGACCTGCGGCCCGTGGACCTCTCTTTCTCCGAATTAAGCCGGATCATCGACTACTTTACCGTCGATGAAAACCCGAAGGTCACAGCCTACGCCGTCCGCTACTACAGCCTGCTAGCCGAGACCCTCGGTCCCCTGATCATCATGGCGATCGCGATTCCCTTTGCGATCAGCGGCGTCCGTGTGAACCCGGCGGTGGGCGTATCCAAATCCATCGGCCTCTTCCTTGTCTACTTTGTCCTGCTCAAGGCGTCCACCGCGATGGGCGGACGCGAGGTCATCCCGCCGCTCTGGGCAGCGCTGGTCCCCAACCTCGCCATGCTGGGCGTCGGCATTGGCTTTTTCACGCGGGTGCGGTAAGCGATCTCACCTGATTTCGATCCGTTCACAGGAAGAAACAGAGGAAACGGAGAGGAATGATTCCTCCACCCGATCGTCAGCGTTACTCCCTCCGTTCTCTCTATTCCCTCCTGGAAAACGGATTGAGCTACCTGGCTCACGTCCGCAAATACGATGCGCCGTTCACGTCAATGATCGCACCGGTCATGGCCGCGGGCGCGTCGAGGCCGCAGAAGACGGCGGTGCGGGCGATTTCATCCGGATCAGCCACGCGGCCGAGCGGGTGCTGGGCGAGGATCTCGGCCGCGGCCGGGCCGGCGAGGTGTTCCGCCGCCATATCCGTCGCAACCCAGCCGGGGGCGACCGCGAAAAAATAGACCGCCTGCGGGGCGAGGGCTCGCGCGAGGGATTGGCCGAGCGCATTGAGGCCCGCCTTGCTGGCGCCGTAGGCGGGGGCTTCGGGCTCGCCACGGAAGGCCCCGCGGGAGGAGATGGCCACCACCCGGCCACGGCCATGGCCGGGATCGGCCAGGTCGGCCGCCGCCATGGCGCGGGCCGCGAGAAAGGTCAGATGCGCCGGCCCGATGAGATTGGCGCCAAGCGTGCGCGTCCAAGCTTCCTGCCAGCCATCAAAGTCGCAGGTCAGGATCGGGTGTGTTT
The DNA here is from genome assembly GCA_945862035.1 of Opitutus sp. GAS368. Taxonomy (GTDB): domain Bacteria; phylum Verrucomicrobiota; class Verrucomicrobiia; order Opitutales; family Opitutaceae; genus CAMAXB01. The sequence continues at coordinate 26,684 of CAMAXB010000001.1, read as the reverse complement.
CATAGATGCCGGCGTTGTTCACCAGCAGTCCGACCGGGCCGAGGTGGCCTGTCGCGGCCGTCCAGACTGCCTCCGCCCCAGCGGCGTCCGACAAGTCGCCCTTGACCAGCCGGTGTCCGGACCCGGTGAGCGCGGCGAGCGTGGCGCGAGCCGCGGCCTCGTTGCGCTGGTAGTGCACGGCGACGCGCACACCACGGGCAGCGAGGGCGCGGGCAATGGCGGCGCCGATGCCGCGGGAAGCGCCGGTGACGAGGGCGGAGAGGCGCGGAATCATGGTATCAACCATTCCTCGATCCGCCGCCACACGTCATTCGAAGGCCACAGCATGATGATCCAGACGATGATGCAGTTCATGTAGGCGAGGAAAACGGCTGCACTGGCCATATCCTTGATCCGCTTGGCGAGCGGGTGAATCTCCGGGCGCAGGTAATCGATGGTCCACTCGATCGCCGAGTTCAGCAGCTCGACGATCATGATCAGCAGGAGGGAGGCGATCATCAATGCCGTGGAGACGGCGTTGACGGGCAGGATGATCGCGAACGGGACGAGCAGGACCACGAAGAGCAGGTCCTCGCGGAACGAGGGCTCATGGCGCAGGGCCGCCCAGAACCCATCGATCGCATACCGGAGCGCCGCGAAAAAATTGCGGACGTTGCGCCGCTTGGGCTCGGGTTCGAACGAGGACACGGCCCGAGGTTGACCAAACTCGGGGCCGGCGGAAGCCGGAACTTTCCAACCCGCGCAGAAGTTCCGCGGCTCAGGCGGCCGCGGTCTCTTCCACGAGCGCCAGGCGCGGACGACCGAAGACTTGGCCCGCAAAGTCCACGACCTCCGGGCGGTAGCCGCAGAACGTCAGGACCCGGCGGAGAAACCGCCGCTTGGTGGGCGTGTCGAGGTTCATGATCGCCCAGTAGGTCGTACCCGGGATCGGACGCGCCTGGTTGTGGTGACACTGCGCAATGATCTCTTCGCGGCTCAGGCCCAGGTAGCGGCGGCCACTGGTCAGGGCCTCGATGTACTCACGGAAACGGCTGGGCTGGCGCTCCGCGACCCAGCTCAGGAGGGAGACGTAGCGCTCGGCATCCGTGGACTTGGTCCGCAGCTCCGACCCCAGCAGAAAGACGATCAGTGGATCGCGGTCCAAATCGGGCGAGGTGGGAAGATGAAGCAGCGCGGCCAGGACTGCGGAGGGCGCCAGGCGGGACTCTGCGGCCAGACGCTGGAGTTCGGCATGGACCTGTTCGGTGACATCGATCGTTTTCATGCGCGCGGTGTGAGCGGGCGCAGCGGAGGCTTCAACCGGACTGCGATGAACCGGTGCGCCGTCGCGATGAGGAACCCGATTTACGCGTTGGCTCCGGGGCAGGGGCCGGGGCATCGAAATCAGTGAAGTCATTCACGATGCCCGGATAGGCGCGGTCCTGCTTGTAAATCTGGAGAATGCGCGCGTGTTCCGCGTCGCTGGTTGGAAAAATCTTCGGCGGCTCGCCGGGCAGCATCAGCGCGGTGTAGGCGCGACGGCGATCAATCATGCGGCGGATGACGAGCATGGTTCAGGGAAAGCGCTTTGGTTCACTACGCAACTCAGTCGGATCAAGCCGGCTTAACCAAGAAGGAAACCGGATGGTTTGAACAGAAGGGAACAGAGGCAAGCAGGAGGGAAAACTTCAGGTGGGCAGGATCGAATCTCCGTTCTCTCCGTTACATCCTGTAAAGCCAGATCGGCCGTGCTCAGCTCCAGTTATAGTTAAAGCTGATGCTGATGCGCTCGTGGTCGACGCGATTGGTGGCGACTTCGTGACGCAGCCAGCTTTCGAACAGGATGACATTGCCGGCCTCGGCCGGGTAGGTGACATGGGCCCGGTGTTCCGGCCCGGCATCGGGCCGCTTGGGCGGTGCGGCCATGAAGCGATCCATGCGGGGATCCTCGAACTTCAGGCCGGGGCAGCCCTTCGGCGTCCTTACATAGTAAGTGCCGCTGACAAACGACAAGGGGTGCAGGTGCAGGGAGTGGGCCGCCGTCGGTGGCATGATGTTCACCCAGCAGTCGGTCATTTGAATGGTGCGACCCCGTAGGTCCATGGCCAACGCCTTGGCGTAGGCCCTCACGTGGCGCGAGAGCTTGCGCTCCAACGCAGCGAACGTGCTCGAGAACGTGTGCAGGGTATTCATCGAGGCGTAGCTGGTGTAGCCACCCGGATAATTCACCGCGGACCAGCGCCGGCCCGCCTGGTCGAAATCGCGCAGCTGGGCGCATTCAGCGGCGAGGTCTTCGTTGAGTTGAGGGAGCCCGCGGGACTGCAGGGGCTCGCAATAGATGTAGGTGGGGAACCAGGCGCGGAGGGACATGGCGGGAGGGCCGCGATTGACGGCGGGATCCTTGTTGTCCGCCGCGGGCGCGGCGTCAAACCCGCGCTAAAAGCTTGGCTCTCCTTTTAGCGACCGGTGGTCAGCGAGATCAGGAAGCCCGAACAGCCGCCCAGCGTCACCAACCAAAGTCCGGTCAGCAGTACCGGAATGACACGGAACTTCGTCGGCGTGATTTTGCCTGAAGGGGAAGTTCGGATTGAAACCGCGCTCTGGCGGACAACGCCGCAGGTGGGGGACGGCGGAGGAGACAAGGCGGCACGTAAGTCTAGACCCGCGAGTCCGGCAACGGTTGCTAAGTTTCGCGTCAAAATTTTTCTCCGCTGGGCCCGGCACGGAGCGCGTCCAAATCAGGATCGGACTTGGCGTGCGCTCGAAAAACGCTGTTCAGGGTGATCGCGCGGCGAACCCGTCGCTTGGCCTCGGCCAGGTCCCCGCGCAGGCAGGCGTAGCACCCGAGATTGAATTGAATCGTGGGCTCCCGCGGGTGCCGGGCCTCGGCCTCGAGCAGGATCTGTTCGGCCTCGATGATCGAACGCGTCCGGCGGGTGGCGAAGGCCCAGGTCACCCAGCCTGCAGGCTCCGCCGGCTGGCGGCGCACCAGCTCGGCCGCGGCCAGGCGGAGTGCGCGCCAGCGTCCCTGCTCCTGCAGGACGGCGACCCGGAGGGCTAGCACCTCCGTCCCATCCCTCTCCTTCGCGGGAATCAGGCGCAGCTCGGCCGCAGCCTCGTCGACCATCCCGAGCTGGAGATAGCCTTGGGCGTGCGACAGGCGCCATTTGAGCTGCATCCCGCTATCCATGCTCGCGCGGGCCCTCGCGTCAAACGCAGGGGAAAGCTCCCCCGATCCGTTTCACCACGAAATACACGGAACACACGAAAGAATACCCGGATCGTTTGAACAGGAGGGCACGGAGGAAGGCGGGAGGAAAAAGCTGGGACTGACGGACTCAAACCTCGGTTCTCTCCGTTCCCTTCTGCAAATCAGCTCCCGTTGTTTGGGATCGACGGCCCGGCCGACGGATTTCTTTTCGTGTGTTCCGTGTGTTTCGTGGTTCCTCCCTGTCTTCAAGCCTTGGGGGGAGCGCCGCAGTGGGCGGCAAACGAGGCAAAGCCAGCGGTGTCAGCCAGCATCAGCATCGCGTCCGGCGTGGCGGCGAGGGGCGCGACGCGCCCGAGCCCGGAGAAGACGGCCTCGTCGCCGATCGCATCCGTCAGCACGAAGGCCGGACGTTGAGTGATCTGCTCGCCATGGAAGGCCTGCGTGCTCGCCTCCACGCGGGCCCCTGGGCCCGCCGGTGGCCTTCTCGATGGCGACCAGCAATTCCTTGCGGGTGCTGCTGACCACCTTGGTCTCGTCGACGAAGTGGGCGCGGTCGATCGACAGTTCCTCAATCACGATCGCACCGCTGAGCAGCGAGAGGGGCACCCGACCAAGGTGGATATGACCCCGGGGAGAACACGCGCTCGCTCTGCCATCCGGGAGGGATTGCCCGACCGTCAGGCCGGGCAGGGAACCGCTGCCGCTGAGCGGGGACAGGCGGACGTGCGCGAGCGTCACGGGGTTCCGGTGATCCGTGGTCCCACGGTGGTGATGCCCTTGCGCACCACCGCTCCCGTCAGGCTCGCGGCCAGGATGCCGCCGATCACCAAGAGGCCGACCAACCCAAGCGGGAGCAGGATTCGTTTTTCCAGGGCCATATTGGTACCAAGCGTGCGGCGGTGGCCGCTGCACCCCAAGCGCGGGCGCCGAGACAACCGCAGTCAACCCGGCCTGGCCTGATGGCTGTCGGCGGGGTCCGGCCGGTGTTGGCCCCCTTGGAACTGCGGCGGCGCGGGGGCTTGCATGCGGACCCTGACCTTGCGAGCGTGGGAAGTTGAGGATGTCCATCCCCTGCGTCACTGCTCATTTCCTCTTTGTGCTCAGCGATTCCGCCGGGCAAACCGCGTTTTCGTTGGGCGCGTTGAGCATGGCGGCGGTGATTGTCGCGGCCCTCGGATGGTCGCTGCGGGACCGAACCGACATCGATTGTGCGGGCTATGTCGTGCGGGTGGGAGTCATGGGAAGTGCGGACAAGCCCCTGGCCGCCACGATTAAAGCCACGTGGGCGCACCGCAGCGGGGCGGTGCTCAATGCGCTGCCGCTTCCCTCCGCCTTCCTCTTCCTGCTCCTCGTCTCGAATTACTTCCGGGTAAAGATCGATTTCCTGGGGTGGGCGCGGTGCCTGCGCGGGGTCGGCTTCGCCGATTTGCCGGTGGCGCTCCGGGTCGCGGGGGATTTTCTGCGGGGCGGAAATCCGACCAGCTCCAGGCCGATCCGGGCCGTGAATCTGGTCAATCGGGTGGGCTGCACCGCGCTCGCGGTTCATGCGGTCATCCGGGTCGCGCGGGGGGCCAGTTGGTTCCTCGTGGCGCTGATTCCGGTGACCATCGCCGGGCTGCTCATGGCGGTCCCGTTCGTCGCCGATGAGACCGGGAACGGCTTCACCCGGCTGCTGCCCTTTCAGACCGCGCTCTTGCTCAATCTGGTCCTTTTCCTGCTCGCGCTCGCCATTCGTTACCGCGGCCTGCGCGCCGAGCTCATGCTGCAGGCCGCCGTCACCCGTCAGGCCGAGCAGCGCGTCATGGAGGAGCAGGCAACGAGCCGGGCTAAAAGTGATTTCCTCGCGACGAGGGGCCACGAGATTCGCACGCCGATGAATGGGGTCGGGGGCTTTACCAACCATGCTTGACGGGATCTGGATACCGCATGGCGCGGAGTTTTCCGGCGAAGCCCTGCCGGCACCCGAGTCGCGCTGGGTGATCACCGGAACCCGCTACGTGGTAGAATCCGAGGCCGGCCGGGATGAAGGGGAACTCCGGATCGATGCCGCCGCCCGACCCGCGACCGTGGACCTCGTGGGCACCTCCGGACCCCATGGCAACAAGACCATCCGGGCCATCTTCCGCCTGCGCGGGGACTTGCTTCAGTTCTGCTATGACGTCAGCGGCGACGACCGTCGACCGGTCGCGTTCGCCACCGGCAAGGGGTCGATGCAGCTGATGGTGCGCTACCGCCGGATTGCACAAAAGTCGATTAATCAGGATGAAGCACGATTGATGCGGTGATGTAGTGATTCATTGACGTATCCGTGCGGATGTATCACTGTATCAACTCATCGTTATGCGCACCACCCTGAGCCTCGATCCCGACGTTTACGAAGCGGCGCGCACCTTGGCCGATGCTTCGGGGGAGAATCTGGGCGTCGTCGTGTCCGCGCTGGTGCGCAAGGGGCTTACCGCCGAACGTGATTTCTCGGCCAAGAATGGCCTCCCGATTTTTCAGGTCCCGAACGATGCCCCCATCATTCCGGGCGACCTCGCCGGTCGCCTCCTCGCGGAGGAGGCGACGTGAGTCAGGCCCTGCTTGACGCCAATGTGCTGCTCGCGCTCGCGTGGCCCAATCACCAGTTCCACGCCGCCGCCCACCGTTGGTTCGCGCGGGAAGCGGGTGGGGGCTGGGCCACCTGTGCGTTGACGCAGCTCGCGTTCGTCCGCCTCTCGTCAAATCCCGCGTTCACGCGCTTTCCGGCGGCACCCGCGGAGGCCGCCCGCCTGCTCGGCCTTTGCACCGGGCACGCGGGCCATCATTATTGGGATTCTGCGCCGGCGCTCACGCCCGCGGATCTTTCCCGTGCGCTGGGACATCAGCAGGTGAACGATGCCTACCTGCTGGCGCTGGCGGCGTACCATCGCGGCCGCCTGGTCACATTCGACACGCGTATTCCGGCGCTCGCCGGGCCGTCCGCGGAGCGCGTGCTTGTGCTTGCGCCTGCTCCCTGATCTTCCGTTTCCCCTTCACGCACCTTTTCCCATGGCCTCCAACTACACCGAAGCCTCCATCAAGACCCTTTCCCCGCTCGAGCACATCCGCCTGCGCCCGGGCATGTACATCGGCCGGCTGGGCAATGGCGTCCACCCCGAGGACGGCATCTACGTGCTGCTCAAGGAGACGATCGATAACTGTATCGACGAGTACACCATGGGCTTCGGCAAGAAGGTCGAGATCGAGCTGATCGAGCGCACCCTCCGCGTCCGCGACTACGGGCGGGGTATCCCCCTCGGCAAGCTGGTCGAGTGCGTCTCCATCATCAACACGGGCGCCAAGTATGACAGCGAGACCTTCAAGAAGGCGATCGGCCTCAACGGCGTGGGCCAGAAGGCCGTCAACGCGCTCGCGCTCGAATACCGCGCCCAGGCCTATCGCGAAGGTCAGACGCGCTCCGTCGAGTTCTACCAGGGCAAGCTCAAGAAGGATGGCAAGGTCGTCGCCGCCAAGGACGAGAAGAACGGTACCCTGATTGAGTTCACGCCGGACGAGGCGCTTTTCGGCAAGGACTTCAAGTTCCGCCCTGAATTCATTGAGGAGATGCTCTGGAACTACGCCTACCTCAACCGCGGCCTCACCCTCGTCTTCAACGGCAAGAGCTATCGCTCCGAAAACGGCCTGAAGGACCTTCTCACCAAGAAGCTCACCGGCGAGCCACTTTATCCACTGATCCACATCGAGGCCGACGACATCGAGGTCGCGATGACCCATGGCGGTCACTACGGCGAGGAGTACTGGTCCTTCGTCAACGGCCAGCACACCACCATGGGCGGCACCCACCTCGGCGCCTTCCGCGAGGCGCTGGTCGCGACGATCCGCAATTTCTACAAGAAGGACTACGACGCCGCCGACATCCGCCAGTCGATCGTCGCCGCCGTTTCCGTCCGCGTGATGGAGCCCGTCTTCGAGTCCCAGACCAAGACCAAGCTGGGTTCCAACGACATCGGTCCGGGCGGTCCGTCGATCCGCCAGTTCGTGACGAACTTCATGCAGGCGCAGCTCGACAACTGGCTGCACCGCAACCCCGGGGCGGCCGAGGCCCTCAAGCGGAAAATCGAGGACAGCGAACGCGAACGCAAGGAGCTCTCCGGCATCCGTAATCTTGCGCGCGAACGCGCGAAAAAAGCCTCGCTCCACAATCGCAAGCTGCGCGACTGCCGCGTCCATCTCGATTCCAAGGACAAGCGCGCCGAGGACAGCACGCTCTTCATCGTCGAGGGCGACTCCGCCTCCGGCTCGCTCACCGCCTGCCGCGATGTCCAGACCCAGGCGGTCTTCGCCCTCAAGGGCAAGCCGCTCAACACCTACGGCCTGACCAAGAAGGTCATCTACGAGAACGAGGAATTCCACCTCCTGCAGAGCGCGCTCAACATTGAGGAGGGCCTCGACGGGCTGCGCTACAACCGCGTGATCATCGCCACCGACGCCGATGTCGACGGCATGCACATCCGCCTGCTGCTGCTTTCGTTCTTCCTCCAGTTCTTTCCCGAGCTGATCACCAACAATCATCTCTTCATCCTCGAGACGCCGCTCTTCCGCGTGCGGAACAAGAAGCAGACGATCTATTGCTACTCCGAACAGGAGCGAAACGCCGCCATGGCCAAGCTCGGCGTGAATCCTGAGATCACCCGCTTCAAGGGTCTCGGCGAGGTCAGCGCCAACGAGTTCAAGGACTTCATCGGCGAGAACATCCGCCTCGAGCCCGTCTCGCTCGCCCACTTGGGCAACAGCGACCAGCTCCTCTCATTCTACATGGGCAAGAACACACCTGACCGGCAGGAGTTCATCATCGCCAATCTCCGGGTCGAAAAGGACCTGGTCGAGGTCTGATCGCTCGTCCGCATGCCGCGCCCGTGCCCCATCGCCTCCTGGTTGCTGCTGCTCGCCGCCGTCCTGGCCGGCGGCTGCGCGACCGCGCCGCGCGTCTGGCAGGAACCGCCCGCCCTCACTGCCGCCGCCCGCACCGCGCGCAACGCGCAGGTCTTCGACCGCACGGCGGAGCTCGCGGCAGATCGCTTCTTTGACCAGACGATGCGGGGCATCGACTGGCCCGCCGCCGTCGCCCGCCACCGCGCCGCCGCCGTGGCCGCGCCCGCGGACGAGGCGCTCTACACGGCCATCAACACGTTGCTCAACGAGCTCGGCGAGTCACACAACGCCGCGCTCCCGCCGCGCGACGCCTTCCAGCTGCGCCACGACACCCGCGTCGCCACCGGCTTCATCATGCGCCGCGTCGACGACCTCTGGGTCGTGACCACCGTCTATCCCGGCTCCGCCGCCGCGGCCGCCGGCGTCCAGCCCGGCTGGATCGTCCGTTCCCGCGATGGCCGTCCGGTCGGCGAGCGGGCCCCCCGCTTCACCATGCGGCCGGGCCAAGAAGTCCGCCTGGAGTTTCTCGATCCGGCCGACCGCATCATCCCGCTTACGCTCGTGGCCGGTCCGGTCGTATGGGCCCCGCGCCGCGAGGTGCGCGAACTCGACCGCGGGATCGTCCTGCTGCGTTTCGAGGAATTCGACCCGGCGTCTATCCGCTGGCTCAGCGCCGAACTGGAGGCGCGACGCGACGCTCCCGCCGTGATCGTCGACCTGCGCGGCAACCCGGGCGGCCTGCTGATGTCGGTTCGCTTCGCCATCGCCGAGTTCTTCCCGGCGGAGGTCCTGATCGGAACCTTTGTGCGGCGGGACGGACGCGAGCGCGAGACCGGGTCGCTCACGCTGGGCGCCGCCCGCTACCGCGGCCGCGTTGTGATCCTCGTCGACGAGGCCTCCGCCAGCAGCGCAGAGATTTTCTCCCACGTTCTCCAGCAAAAAGGCCGCGCGATCGTTGTCGGTCGCACCACCGCCGGCGCGGTCATCGCGGCGCGTCACTACCGGTTGCCGGACGGGGGCCAGCTCCAGCTCGCGATTCAGGACTATGTGGGCCTCGACGGCCGGCGGCTCGAAGGCGCCGGCGTGGTGCCCGATGTCCCCGTGACCGTCCGGCTCGACGACCTGCGTCAGGGTCGGGATGTCGACCTCGCCGCCGCTCTCGCCGTCCTCGCAGCGTCGCCCGTCCTGCCCTCTTCCTGATCCCTTTTCCTCCTTTCGCACCATGGTCAAACGCAAAAATTCCACGCCCTCCGACCAGCCCGAGCTGCCCCTGAACGGCGGTTCCGAGTCTCCGGCGGACGAATCGGTCACCCCGGCTTCGCCGACGCCCCCCCCGGCACCGCCCGCCGACGGCGAGCCGCCGGACGCCCCGGTCGCCACGGATGCACCGCGCAATCCCGAGGACGCCCCGCTGGCCAAGCACTACAAGAGCTGGTTCCTCGAGTACGCCAGCTACGTCATCCTCGATCGCGCCGTCCCCCACATCGACGACGGCCTCAAGCCCGTGCAGCGCCGGATCCTGCACACGCTCTGGGACATGGACGATGGCCGCTTCCACAAGGTCGCTAATGTCACCGGCCAGACCATGGCCCTGCACCCGCACGGCAATGCCTCGATCGACGCGGCTCTGGTCGGCATCGCCCAGCGCGGTTTCCTGATCGAGCCCCAGGGCAACTTCGGCAACACGCTGACGGGTGACGGCGCGGCGGCGCCCCGTTACATCGAGGCGCGCCTGACACCGTTCGCGCGCGATGTCCTGTTCAATCCGAAGACGACGACCTGGCAGCTCAGCTACGACGGACGCAAGAACGAGCCCGTCACGCTTCCCGCCAAGTTTCCGCTCGTGCTCCTCGATGGTGCCGAGGGCATCGCGGTCGGTCTCTCGACCAAGATCCTCCCGCATAACTTCAACGATCTCTGCCGGGCGGCGATCAATCACCTCCAGGGAAAACGTTTCCGCATCTACCCGGATTTTCCCACGGGCGGCATCGCCGATTTTAAGGAGTACAACGACGGCGAGCGCGGCGGGAAGGTGAAGGTCCGTGCCAAGATCGAGGCACGCGCCAAGCACCTCCTCGCCATTACCGAGCTGCCCTTCGGCACCACCACGGAGTCTCTCATCGAATCGATTCTCGCGGCCAACGCCAAGGGCAAGATCAAGGTGAAGCATGTCGATGACAACACCGCCGACGTCGTCGAGATCCTCGTCCACCTGCCGCAGGGCAGCGATCCCGACCAGATCATCCAGCAGCTCTACGTCTTCACCGACTGCCAGGTTTCGATCTCCCCGGCTGCGTGCGTGATCGATGGCGAGAAGCCCGTCTTCCTCGGGGTGTCCGACATCCTCCGCCGCTCGGTCGACAAGACGATCGACCTGCTCAAGCAAGAGCTCGACATCAAGCTGGGCGAACTCGACCAGCAGTGGCACTGGGACTCGCTCGAGCGCATCTTCATCGAGGAGCGTATCTACCGTCGGATCGAGAAATCGAAGACGTGGGAGGAAGTGCTGGCGGAGATCCGCGAAGGGTTGAAGCCCTTCCTCAAGCAGCTCCGCCGCGAGGTCACGGATGACGACATCACGCGCCTGACCGAAATCCGCATCAAGCGCATCTCCGCCTACAATCGATTCCAGGCCGACGAGGCGATCAAGAAGATTGAGGACGGGATCAAGGAGGTTAAGCACCACCTCAAGCACCTCACCCCGTTCGCAATCTCGTGGTTCGAGACCCTCCAGGAAAAGTACGGCAAGCCGCACAAGCGCCGCACGACCTACGATGAGATCGAGCAGATCAGCGCGGCCGCGGTGGTGTCCGCCAACCAGCGCCTCTACGTCAACCGCGAGGAGGGCTTCATCGGCCTCAACTGGCGCCAGCATGAATTCGTGACCGAGTGCACCATCCTTGACGACGTCATCTGCTTCATGGCCGATGGCTCGATGAAGGTCGCGCGCGTGGCCGACAAGGTCTTCATGGGACGCGAAATCCTCCACCTCGCGATTCTGCCCAAGGAAGGGGACAAGGCCTTCTACACCATGATCTATCAGGACAAGGCCAGTGGGAAGGCCTTCGCCAAGCGCTTCCAGGTCGGTGGCGTCACTCGCGAGAAGCTCTACCCGCTCGCGTCGAGCGAAGGTTCGAAAGTCGTTTACCTCGACGTTGCCAAGACCGAAGCGGGCATGCCCAAAAAGGTGGAGATTATCCTGAGCGGGCGCTGCTCCGCGCGCATCAAGGAGTTCGAGTTCAATCTGGGCGAACTCACGGTCGGCAGCCGCAACGCCAAGGGTCTGACCGTCACGCAGTGGCCGGTCCGGCAGGTGAAGAAGGCGGGATGAACGCAGGACGGAGTTTGGCCACGAAGAACACAAAAATGTCTGGGGTTGGATGGTTCACCTTTTGGTGCCCTAGAGGGCGCCCGGACAGCATTCCTGCGCGCGGTGGCAGATCTTCGTGTTTTTTGTGGCCATCCCTCCGTCCCCGAATCCGGATCCTGAACCCGATACTCCTGCTCGGTCTGGGGCTGCTCGGCGCCGGCTGTACGGCGCCTTCAACGGGGCTCGTCAATCTCACTGCGGCCAAGGCCGCCGTTGTGGCCTACGTGGACAACGGCGGATACGACCGCGACCTTGCGACCGTGGCGGCGGAGGCCCGGTCATGGATCGAGCAGCGCGCCGCGCGCAAAGGGGCAGGGGAGCGGCTGGCGGTCGTCGTCGACATCGATGAGACCGTGCTCTCGAGCTATCCGCAGATGAAGGCGCAGGATTTCGGTTATGTGCCCGAAGTGTGGAACGCCTGGGTGGCCCGTGGCGTGGCGCCGGCGATTGCGCCGATGCGGGAGGTTTATTTGACCGCGCGCCGTCTCGGGGTGGACGTGCTCTTCGTCACGGGCCGAAAGGACCCCCGCGACCGCCCCGGCACCGAGGCCAATCTTCTTCGCCAGGGCATGAGCGACTACGCCCGCCTCGTGCTCGCGCCCGCCTCCGACGATTTTCCGACCACCGCTCAACGCAAGGCCGCGCAGCGCGCTGCGCTCGCCCGCGAGGGCTGGATGATCATCGCCAGCATCGGCGATCAGGACAGCGACCTCGCCGGTGGCCACGCTGAGCGGACCTTCAAGCTGCCGAACCCGTTTTACGTGATCCCGTAAGCTGAAACGCCAGCGATCCCGTTACCCCCTTGAGCCGTCAGAGATAGTCGAAAACATCCTGTCTTCCTGCATCGTCCTGAATTACTCGATCGATGATGCAGCGGAACTTGCGGCTGACCAGAAGGAGGCGAGGGACTACGTTCTTTCCGATATGCTCGGTTTTCTCGTCGCGAGCCGCGCACCGAGGTTCTCGAAGGTCAGGCCGCGTAGTGTTGTATTTTCCGACCGTTGAGTCCGGTCGTGGGGGGAACGGAGAGACCTCGCTCCCGAACGGTGCTTCGATCCATTCGATTCTTTCGCTGCGACAGCCGTGGCTGGTTGGTTTCAACGGGAAAGCGCCTGGAAAACAGAGCCAAATACAACAGCGCGCGGCCTGCCCCCCTTCGCGAACGACGCAGCCAATCCTGCTTGACAAATGGCCGATTTAGAAAAAACGTTTTAGCAAAAGACGCCCTCCGGCGCCTGTCCGGCAACCTCTCGAAAAAGAAAGTGAACGTGATGTCCTCTCGCCGATTGATCGTATGCTCATGGCTCGTCGTCTCGGCGCTCTGCGCCCAGCCAGGTGGCCCGGATGAACCGGTGCGCGTGGAGAGTCCCGGCATCGATCTCTCGGTGCACGACGGGCGACTTCGACCGGCGATCGGCGTGGAGAGCATTCAGGTGATGAGGGCGAATCGCACCCAGCGTGAATTCTCCGACGGCCACGGGTGGACCTACAATCATGCCCCGACGCTCGCCTACTGGAATGGTCGGTTCTACCTCAACTACCTGAGCAATCCGGTCGCGGAACACCTGCCGCCGGGCCATACGATGCTGGTGACTTCCCGCGATGGCCGGAGTTGGGGGAAGCCGCAGCTGTTGTTCCCCGTTTACCATCTGCGTCCGGGTTCCGTTTCCAGTGTCGAGTCCGGAGTGGCCATGATGCACCAGCGGATGGGTTTCTACGTGGCCCCCAATGGTCGTCTGCTCGCGCTCGGCTTCTACGGACGCGCCCCGGTTTATTATGGGGCCAACGGGATCGGTCGCGTGGTGCGCGAGATCTTCAAGGACGGCACGTTTGGGCCAATCCATTTTATCCGGTACAACAGCCTGTCCTCGTTCAATGAGAGCAACACCGCCTTCACCTTTTACGCGCGATCCGGCGATCGGGGTTTTGTCGAGGCGTGCGAGGCCCTCCTCGCGGACAAGCTCAAGACCATGCAGTGGTGGGATGAGGAAGATGACCCGAACGATGAGTTCTTTGCAATCAATCGATCCTCCGCGTCGTCGACCAATCCGCCGGGGGACGGTCCGGTGCCTGCAGCCGCACCTCGACAGCACGACGCGCATGCCGCACCGTCGATCTATCATCGCAGGGATGGCCAGGTCGTCGCGCTGTTCAAACACGCGGTGGCGGCGGTCTCACCGGATGAGGGGCAGACGTGGAGCAGTCCGGTCAAAGTTCCCAGCATCATCACCTCGGGCGCCAAGGCCTGGGGTCAGCGCACCGACGACGACCGCTATGCCATCGTCTACAACCCGGCCAACTTCGGTTCGCATCGCTGGCCTCTGGCCATCGCGACCGGTGAAGACGGGATTCGCTTCGAGAACATGCTGGTGGTGAATGGCGAAGTCCCGCCGCTCCGATTCACGGGCCGGGCGAAGGACTTTGGGCCGCAATATGTGCGCGGCATTGCGGAAGGGAATGGCAACCCTCCCGGCTCCGACCTGTGGATCACCTACAGCATGAACAAGGAGGACATGTGGGTCAGCCGGACGCCCGTGCCGGTGCGTCACCGGGTGGAGGGGCCCGTCGATGACCAGTTTGATGGCCTCGACGTCGGTGCGGCCGTTCCTGAATGGAACCTCTACCGTCCCCGTTGGGCGGATACGACTGTCGCGCCATTCCCGAGCAACGCGGACAAGAGTCTGAGGATCGAGGACCGGGATCCCTACGACTACGCGAAGGCCGTGCGCGTCTTCGCCGAAGCGCAGACGGTCACCATTGCCTTCAAGGTTTACGCCGCGCAGGTGGATACGGGCCGCCTTGAGGTCGAGGTCCTCGACCACGCCGGTCGGCGCCCGGTCCGATTCGTGTTGGCCGCCGGAGGCGCGCTCCTCGCGTCACAGGGCGCCTCTCTGGTCCCAGCGGGCAACTACCGGCCGGATGAATGGCTGCAGATTGAATTAGCAATCGATGCCGGGAGCGGTCGTTACAGCCTGAACGTGAATGGAGTCACCGCCGTGCGCGACGCCGAATTCAGCGAGCCGGCAGCGACGGTGGAGCGTCTCTCCTTCCGTACCGGGGAGTATCGAAACACGCCGACGAGACAAACGGATCGCTACGGGCGACTCTCCGATCTCCCGGGAGCCGATGAAGTCGTTGAGTCGGCCATCTACCATGTCGACCAGGTTCAGATCAAATGAGGGACGACGGGTCGCGACTACCGCCCGGCGAGGATCGCCGGCGCGACTCATCCGATCGATGCTGGAGTGATCGACTCTCCGGGCTCGTGCTTGTTATGAAGAGGTCGGCTAACCTGCGTCAAAGATCCACGACTGTGCCGACGAAGCGTTTTCAGTTCTGCTCGTCCCGATGAACAATCACTGTAGCGCCAGACTGATGAATTGTGTCCACCCGCAACCGCCCTCAACCAACACCTCGGCCCAATGATCAATCGCACCGTCCCTAAAAGCCTGATGAGCATCTCTTCGCGTGGATTTAGTTTGGGCACCGTCCTGCTGTTCCTGAGCACGTGCTTGGTGGCTTACGGCGAAAATCGATCGCTCCGGCCGGCTCAGGAGAGACCGAACATCATCTTGATTCTGGCGGATGACCTCGGGTACGGCGACCTGGGCAGTTACGGGCAGGAACTGATTCACACGCCGAATCTGGACCAGCTTGCGCAAGAGGGGATGCGGTTCACTCAAGCCTACTCGGGGGCGAGCGTCTGCACGCCTTCCCGGGCCGTGTTGATGACGGGTTTTCACATGGGCCATGCGGTCGCCCGTGACAATATTCCCCACTACCCGACGTATCTGAGCGATGCGGACGTGACCGTCGCGGAGGTGTTGCAGCAGGCGGGCTACCGATCCGGTGGCGTGGGCAAATGGGCCTTGGGTGATGCCGGCACGGAGGGCCGGGCAACCAGGCAGGGCTTCGACATGTGGTTCGGCTACCTGAACCAGGATCACGCGCATTACTATTACCCTGAGTATCTCGATGATGGAGAGGGCCGGCTGGAGCTTCCCGGCAACAGCCGCACCCGGGAGCACTACAGTCATGATTTATTTGCGGAGCGCGCGCTGGACTTTATCAAGGCTTCGGCCTCCGAACCGTTCTTCTTGTACGCGGCTTTCACGTTGCCGCACTTTGCCTCTCCGGAAGAAGATCCGACTGAGCTCCCTGTGCCGACGGATGCCCCTTACACCGACCGCTCGTGGAGTCAGCAGGCCAAAAACTACGCGGCGATGGTCACGCGCCTGGACCGGGATGTCGGGCGAATCGTCAAGCTGGTTGACGACTTGGGTCTCGGCGAAAACACCTTGATCATCGTCACCGGTGACAACGGGCCGTGGGAGGGTTTGAGCACTCAATTCAGGAGCAGCGGTCCGTTGCGCGGCGGCAAGCGCGAGCTCTACGAGGGAGGCATTCGCGTTCCCCTGCTGGCCCGGTGGAAAGGCGTGGTGCCGGCTGCAGCCGTGAGCCAGGAAGTCATCGCTTTCCAGGACCTTTTGCCCACGTTGGCCGAACTGGCCGGGACTGCGCCGGTCGCGGGCATCGATGGAATTTCAGTGGCTAATGCCTTTCGCGGGAAGCCGGTGCTGCAGCGACACCGCTATCTTTACTGGGACTATGGTCACAATCGGGAGGCTTACCATCAGGCCGTGCGGCTGGGCGACTGGAAGGGCGTGAGGCATGGCAGTGAGGGCCCAGTGGAGTTGTATTATCTGGGCGCGGATATCGGCGAAACCCAGGACCTCGCAGAACAGTATCCTGAAATCGTGAGCGAGATTCGGGAGATCATGAGAACGGCCGCCACCCCGGATGCGCGCTACGAGGTCGGCAAGCGCTACGACGGTAGTGCGATCTGGAAACGAGCCGACCATTGGGGCGCCCGCTGACTTTACCCCAATTTCTACCGGACATCCCCCAAAGATGACGGGTGGACAACGGGTCGGCGCCTCGTGGTCCGCCGGTTGGCGACCTGTCACCTTAGGGTCGGTCTCACCCCGTGTCCGGTTCGTCAGGTGAACAAAGTCATCAAGGAAGAGGCGGCGGATTCGGAGGAGACCTCCGGAAGGGCTCCTCTGATCCCGGCCTGACCCCTTCCGGCTCGTCTGCTGAATTGCGGTGGGCGGATTGCGGAGTGAATCGAGCCGATCGGCAGGGTGCCCGCGAATCACGGGTTGGGTATGAATTCGGATTCGCACCACGAAATACACGAAACACACGAAATCTCCGGAGGAGAAATCCTGGATCCGCTTTTCGTGTATTTCGTGGTGAAAAATCTGGTTTCCGGCCTCTGTTTCGAGGTCTCGCCCAGGACGCCCGATCGTCAGACCGGGAACAAGCGCTTCACCTCGGCGAGGGCCTGATCAACGCGGGATTCTGGGACAAAGAGGGCGAGCTTCGAGCCTTCGGTCGGCATGCCCAAGGCCAGCGAGACCCAGCGCCCGGGTTGGGCGAGGGCGGAGTGGTCGGATTCCACTTCGAAAGGAATGTTCGCCGCTTCGAGGGCCTCGGTCACGCGCCGGGTGTCGGCGGGGTCGAAGGCGCCGATGAGGTGGAGAGGTTCTTCGGAGGGGTTCATGAAGGGATCGGAACTTGCCGGGGTATCACACCGGCACGTCTTTGGCGGGCAAGTGATCGGCGGCTCAATGGGTGGCCAGCACAACCGGCGTGGCGCCCGTGATCGTCCGGGCCTTGGCGTCGCCGCCGGGGCCGATGTTGCCGATGAGCGGAAGCTTAAGGGTCAGGCGCTTGGGATTCACGCCGAGCGTAAGACCGATGAGGTTGAACTCCAAGCCTTCCTCGATGCCGGCCAGCACGCCGGCGAGGCCGTAGAGATTGAACTGTCCGCCCGTGCCGGTGGGAGTGCCCGCCACGAAATAGGGTTCAACGTAGTCCTTGCCAATTGCGGTCGAAGGCAGGTCGACCTTGAGTTCGGGCACGGCCCGGAGCACATGCGCCACGAACGTGTTGGAATTGGGTCCGGGCCATGCGGTGTAGCGATCCGCATAGGGATAGGACGCCACGGCGGCCTCGATGCGCGCGATCACTTCGCCCACGCCGGCGCCGCGGACGTCCGCCAGCAACTGCGGGCGTGCTCCGTACCAATAGCCATCGGCGGCGCGCTCGCGGGCATAGACCGCGCTGCCACCCCCGCCACGACGGAGGCGGAAGCCCATGACTTCATACACCCTGAACTGGGGCGCGCCGGCGGGCTTGACCGCCACCCAGGTGTGCACGCTGAAGTACCCACGCCAGCCGACCGTACGGGCCGCGTAGACCTGAACGACCGCCTCAGGCGTTGTCGCCGGGTCGGGCGCCAAACCGGCGGGCTCGCGACTGGCCGTGCGCCAGTCCCGTGCGCCCAGATCGCCGGACAGACCGACCACAAGCGCGGCGAGAATCAGGTAGGCGAAAAACAGGAGGAGGGATTGGCGAGCGCGGGTCATGAAAGATGGACTTAAGCAGTCCCAGATGAGGTAAAACGCAAGCGATCCGGGTAAGCGCGACGATGGCGAGACGATCGACCAATCAGATAACCGCGAAGGGCGCGAAATGACGCGAAGGGATTTGATCCGCCAATCCGTTATCCACCCATGAACACAGATTCACACAGCTACGATCCAGTCGACCTGACCGAGCGCGGTTCCGATGCGTTCCCGGACACCGCTCTCCAGATCGCCGACTTGGCGCCGCGCCCGGTCGTTCCCGTTGGGGCAACGATTCATGGCCGCGGGTTCGACCTGCTCTCGTGTGGCTGGGGTCGCTGACCCCGGTCCGAAAGACTCGCGCGGAAAGCTAAGGCACCGGCCTCAGCGAGGCCAGTTCCACCAAGCCAGCGCGTTGAGGGCAGCACGCTCCATCGTTTCCCGATCGATTCCGCGTACTCCGCGTGTTCCGCGGGCCCACGACGAGTTCGCGCCTACTTGGCGGCCTCGACCGGCGCGGGCGCTGGAGCGGCAGGCGCTTCCACCGCGATCGGAGCCGGAACCGGAGCGGGCTGCCAGAAATAGTGACCGTGGCGATTGTGGTCCCAGCGGATGCCGACGGCGGCCAGCACGAGGACGGCCAGAAGAATCATCTGCCGGCGTTTGGCGGCCGCCGCCTTGTCCTCGTACGGATCCTCGAGCGAGCGGCGGGCATTCGCGGGCAGGACGGCCATTTCGGTCAGCTTGGTGCCGAGCGGGATGTTGATCTTCACGCGGCCGTTGATGGCCCAGCCATTGGCCTCGAGGATTGGACCTAGATTGCGCTGACGCAGCTTGAGCCAAGCGATGAGCATCGAGGGACCTGAAATGACGGTGATGAGGCCGAGCGGCACCAGCGGGATCTGCATCGGGTTCAGTTGGGCGAGGCCCGTGGCGATTGCCCCGAGGGCGCCACCGATGGCGCCGACCGCCACACCCATCGCGGCGACGGTGCCAATATCGATCTTCCTGGGCTCGGCGGGCTGGGCGGCCTTGTTCATGGTGGCCGTCTTCTCGGCGGCGGAGGCGAGCTTGGCGCTCGAGTCGGCCTCGGCGGCGGCAGCGCGCTTCGCGATCTGATCCTCGATCAAGCGGATGAATTTCTTGTACGGCGACCAGAAAGCTTGGCGGATGCTGATCGGGTTGTCGGCGATGCTCGTGATCGTCGCATCCCAATCGCGGCCCTTGCGGTCGTAAAACACACCATTGCGTCCGACGAAGAGGTAATCGCTGTCACCCTGCGTGAAGCAGGCGGCGATCTTCATCGTCTCCCCGCCCGAGCGCTTGCAGTCGCAGTAGGCGATGTAGGCCTTGCTCATCGCGGCCAGCGGGCTGGGTGCGGCGACCTGGATGCAGAATTCGGTGCTGCGGCTGTCGAGGAAGAGCGTGCCGGCCTGGAACACCGCGGGACGATCGGGCGAGTAAAAGTCGGAAAAATTGACGAAGTTATTGAGCAGCGTGCTCATGTCCCGGTGGTAGTGCGTGAGGCGGTCCACGTCCGAGATCGCCTTGAACTCGGGCTCAAGCTCCTTGTCCTTGTCCACCAGGCCGGCGAGGACCTCGCGGGCTGGGCTGGCGAGGATTTCCTTCACCCGCGGAAGGCCGAGCTTCTCGACCGCGCTGCCGGCCTTGCCGCCGAGCCAGGTTTCGTAGGCGGCGAACTTGGCGTTAAGTGCGATCCAATCAGCCTCGGTCAAGCTGGTCTTGTCCGCTCCGAGCACGGGAGCAACCGCCGTCTGGTGCAACGCCGCGAGCGCGGCGGCCCAGGCCGGATTGACGTTATCGACCAGGGGTAGCGCGCGGCCGGCCTCGATCCGCGAGAGCGGGAAACCCGCAACCTCGTCGGCAGTGATCTTCATGTCCTTGGCCGCGATGCCGAGGTACTCGCCCTCGGCCCGGTTGAGGGCGGCGGTGGCGCGGGCGTCGAAGGCGGCGAGGCGGCAGCGGCCAAAGTAGTCCTCGACCTTGCTCCGCACGGCGCGCAGCGCGGCGACAGCCTTATCGGTGGCCTCCCCCAGTACCGCAATATCCTTGGAGGCACTCAGTCCGACCCAGGCCGAGTAGGCGGCGAGCTGGTCAAAGAAGGCAGCAATCTTGTCTGCCGTCACGCCCTCGGACCCCGTGCGATCCTGCACGCCACCGAGGCAGGCCATGATGTCCTTGATGAGTGCCTGGGCCGCCGGGTCCTCGGTGGCCTCGGGCGGGATGACGCCGTCGCCATTGAGCGGGCTGGAGGAAAAAATCTTGGCGGTGTTGCCGCTGTCGTCCGCGGAGATGACGGTGGCGTCCCGCTTGCCCAAGTTGGCGAGGATCTGACGGGCCGAGGCGAGCAGGATCTTGCCCTCTGGCGTGGAGTCGTCGATCGCCGCGAGCGGGAGGGCGGGGGATGCACGAAGCAATTCGCCGGCGTCCTTCAGGCGCTTCGCCGCCCACTTGATCGCCTCGATCAGCTCCGGCACGCGGATGCGACCGTCATTGTCCCCGTCGATCAGGCTGAGCGTCCTCTCGTCGAGTTCGAGGCCCTTGACCGGGCAGCTCAGGGCGACCCAGAGCTTCTGGTCGAGCTGATCGAGCGCGAGCAGATCAGCGCCGGATTCCAGCGAAACTTGGTCGAGCCCACCCATGCAGTAGAATTTCCAAACGTGAGCGGGTCCAGGGGATGGAATCATGGGAGGCGGGTGGAGGCGGGGAGGATAAGCGACCGGCTGGGAATTTGGCAATCGCGAGGCGTGGATGGATTTGCGTAGCCTCGCACGGTTACGGCCGGCCCGCGGCACCGCATGAAAAGTCCGTTGCCAAGTTCGGGCTCGAGTCTGACGCTGGGCGCATGAACGGCCCTGCCAGCACACCTTCGGTGTACACTGAGGCGGAGGAGCGGGCGAACTGCCTTACGCATGCTGCGGGCGTGCTGCTGGGCTTGGTGGGGATGGCGGTATTGGTGACCCTGTCCGCCCGTCGCGGCGACATTTGGGATGTGGTGGCAGCCTGCGTGTTCGGGACCTCGCTGGTGCTGCTCTATACGGCGTCTACCCTCTATCATGCTTTTCGCGAGCCGGAGGCGAAGCGTCTGCTGCGTAAGTTCGATCATGCGGCGATTTTCCTCCTGATTGCGGGGACGTACACGCCCTTCCTGCTGGTGAGCCTGCGGGGAACATGGGGCTGGAGCCTCTTCGGCATCATCTGGGGGCTGGCGGTGGCGGGCATCGTGCTGAAGTTCTGGTTTGCGGGCCGCTTCACGATCGTCTCGACGCTCCTCTACCTTGCCATGGGCTGGCTCGTCGTCGTGGCCACCCGGCCGATGCTGGCCGCGGTCGCCCCGCCGCAACTCTGGCTGCTGCTCGCCGGTGGCTTGTGCTACACCGGGGGCACGGTGTTCTACCTGTGGCGCAGCCTGCCGTACCACCATGCCGTCTGGCACCTCTTCGTGCTCGGCGGAAGCGCCTGCCACTACTTCGCCGTGTACGGCACGCTCGTGCGGTCCGTGTAAGCGGCCGCGAGCAAGGAACTCGCGCGGAGGCGTCGGGCCGCAGCGCAGATCGAAAACGCGCTCGGCTTTTCGGGTCGTCTTCTCCGCGGCTCTGCGTCTCTGCGCGACTTCCGGATCGGATCGATCTTAGCGCCGCTGCGGGAAGACGATCTCGCCGGAGGCGATCCGGTGCAGGGCGAGGGCGGCGATGCGGGCTCGGCCGGTGAGGCTGGAGAGGTCCATCCATTCGCGTGCGCTGTGGAGTTCGCCCCCGACGACGCCGACGCCGTCGATGCAGGGCAGGCCTGCCGCGGACAGCAGATTACCATCGGAACCGCCACCGACATGCACCCATGAGAACGGGCGCTCGCCCAAATCCCGCGCGCATCCCTGCCAAACCTCGAACAGACGCGTTGTGACCTCGCCGGCCTCCATGGGTAGGCGATTGAAGCCGCCCCCGACCTCAAAGCGGTAGCCTTCCTGCGCCTCGAATGGGGCGAGCAGGGCCTGCAGGCGGTCATGGAAGACGGTGGCGGTCTCCGTGCGTCCAATCCGGACATTGATCTCGGCGGAAGCGAGCGCGGGCACGATGTTGACGGCGCCTCCGCCTTGGATTGAACCGATGTTGAGCATCAGGTCGGGCACCTCGTCCGGCAGGCGGTGGAGGCCGAGCAGAATGGCGGCCAGTGCGACGATCGCATTGCGGCCTTCCTGTGGATTGCGTCCGGCGTGGGCCTCGCGCCCGTGACAAGTCAGCGTATAGGTCCCCGTACCCTTGCGCGAGCGCACAAGATCTCCGTTTTCCCGTGCGGGCTCTAAAACCAGGGCCGCGTCGAAACGGGGAGCGGCCGATTCGATCAGTGAACGTGAGGCTTGCGAGCCCGTCTCCTCATCCGGCGTCAGCAGGATTTCCCAGCCCAGCTGGCCCGCCGCCGGCGTTTGCTCGAAGGCGGCCAGGGCGGCGAGCATGACCACCAGACCGCCTTTCATGTCTGCGACTCCGGGGCCATTCAGCCGATCGCCGTCAATCACGGTTGTACCTTGGAAGGGGTGCGTGGCGCCGTAGACCGTGTCGAAGTGTCCGCTGCAGAGGATCTGGATCGGGGCCGTGGACCGAAGGCGAGCGCGGACCGCGACCCGCCCGGCGGCGTCGAGCGGTTCGAGCGCAACTTCCGGGGTCAGCTCACGACAGGCATCGCCCAGGACCTCGGCCATGCGGGCAAGCCCGGCCGGATGATCGGAACCGGAGTTGATCCCGGCCCAATCGATCAATTGCCGCCGCAGGGCTGGGCCTGCGGCGATCAGTGAGGCAATCGCCGGAAGATTCACGCGATTTCAGGGGCTGTTGCGGTCGAGCAGATCACGGAGCAGGCGGGCGACGACTTCGGGCGGATCCTTGTTGATGGCGACCGGACCGTTGAACACCGCGCTGGCCACGGGCGCGTTGGTCGCGGTGTCGCGGAGCGCAATGCGGAGGTACACCATGTGCTGCCCAAAGTCCCAGTTCCAACGGTCCTGATAGGTCACGACGACTTCGGTGTCGGGCGGCATCATCGTCAGCGGTCCGCTTTCCGCGGTGAGCCCGCGGGCGCGAAGGGTTGACGCGATCAGCTGCGCCACCGCGTGGTTGTCATTGAGATTGGCTTGAACGAAGTACCGCCGGTGATTCGCCGCCGGCTGGCTGCGATCGACCTGGGTCTGGTAGGAGGCACAGCCGGACGTGAACAGGGCGGCCACCAGAGCCAGCAGTAGGAGCGGTTTCATCACGCCATAGCACGCGAACGGCCGCGACTGGCAAGCGCCGAGCGGCCAACCGGCTGGATCAACATGATCGGTTGCGACCGGAGAAAGGCATTTTTACCACGGATGCCCACCGATGGTCACCGATTCGATCCGATTAGCAGGGTCGTTATCTGTGTTGATCGGTGTTCATCCGTGGTAAACGGATTGATGGATTGAATGGGTTGGAATTTGCCCTATCTCCTCTCGCGGGTGAGATAGCGCGGCAGATTGCCGTGGTCGGTGCGGTAGTCGGAGATTTCCACGGCGGCGGAAAACTTGCGGACGGGATCGTAAAAGTGAGTGGAGAGCGAACCGCCGTAAGTGGAGGAGCCGCCGCTACCCCAGCCATACATCGCCGTCACCGATCCGTGGATCCGGGGGCGTTCGCTGACGGGCTCGAGCCCGCGGTCGCGGGGCGACGCCGCCTGGCTGGGCCAGAACGTGGCGGGGGGACTGGCCAGTAGGGTCACCACGAGGGCGTCGATCCGCCCGCGCTCGGTATCCGTCAGCAGGTCGAGTCCGGCGGCGGCCCGCTCGGCGGCCGTGCGCCGGCCAGAAAACGTGCCGGCAAAGCCCCGCACATCCCCGGCGCGCGCCAGAGCGAGTTCGCGCCCGATTTGTTCATTCAGGGCGCTGAGCTGGGCGGGGCTGACGCGCCGGAGTCCGGCCGCGATTTGGGCTTCGGGAGCAAGTCCGTCGGTGTAACGCAGACCCGCTGCGTGGCCGGCGGTGACGAGCACCAGCAGAGCGGCGATGCCGAGAGTACGGCGAAGCACCGCTGCAGGATTGGGGAAGTTCATCAGCGAAGTGGGACGTCGGGCAATGGCCGGGGTTCCGCCAAAACCGAGGGGCTGACCCGAACGGGAGGGTGGCCGCAGAGCTCGCCCATGGCAAGGGCCACGAGGGGTTCTCCCGTAGCGTGATCCGCCGATCTCCTGATTGGGGTCCTTCGCTTTCCCCGCCGGCCGCAGGATTTGCGTTTGTCCCGGCAGGCAAGTTTTGCCACCCTTGCTCTCTACCCCTCATGACCTTCCTCCTTCGCCGGTTTGCCTCCCTTGTGACCCTTGCCGCGGTGATCGCGGCCATCCCCGCCCACGCCCAATCGCCCGCCGCGCTCGGCTTTGACCCCGCCCGTCTCGGCCGCCTCGATGCGGTCGTGAACGACTACATCGCGCGCCAGCAGCTGGCGGGCGGCATCGTCTACGTGGCCCGCGATGGCCAGGTCGCCCATCTCAAGGCCTACGGGCACCAGGACATCGAGGCCGGCAAGGCCATGCCGACCGACGCCATTTTTCGCATCGCCTCGATGAGCAAGGCCGTGACGACCGTGGCGGTTATGATGCTCTACGAAGAGGGCAAGTTCATGCTCAGCGATCCGGTGGCGAATTACATCCCCGCCTTCAAGAATCCGGTCGTCGCGATCCCCGCTTTACCGGGTTCGCCGGCGGGAACGAAGTACTCGACCGTTCCGGCCAAGCGCCCGATCCAGATTCGTGACCTGCTGACCCACACTGCCGGCCTGACCTATGGCGACGGGCTGGCCGTGGATGACTACAAGGCGGCCAAGCTCCACGGGTGGTACCTCATTGATCAGGACCAGACCATCGGCGAGCTCATCAACCGCTTGGCGAAGCTGCCGCTCCACGGCCATCCGGGTGACGCCTACCAGTACGGCTATTCCACCGACGTGCTTGGGTACTTGGTCGAGGTGGCGTCCGGCCTGCCGCTCGATCGATTTATCGCCGAACGCATCACCGGCCCGCTCGGCATGAAGGACACCGCGTTCTATCTGCCGCCCGGCAAGGAGGCGCGCCTCGCTCCGGTCTACGGAATCGAGCGCGGGCAGCTGGTGCGCAACGAGACTTCGGAGCGTTCCGATTACATCAACGGTCCCCGCAAGGCCTTCTCCGGAGGCGCGGGCCTGATGGCGACGGTCACCGACTACGCGCGCCTGCTGCAGATGTTGCTCAACGGAGGCGAGCTGGACGGTGTCCGCCTGCTCAGTCCGAAGACGGTGGCGCTCATGAGCGCCAACCACGTCGGCGAGAAACACAACAACGGCCGCCAGGGCTTCGGCCTGGGCTTCTGGGTGACCGAGGATCTCGGGAAGTTTGGCGAACTCAGTTCCGAGGGCGCCTATGGCTGGGGTAGCGCTTACTTTCCACAGTACCTGATCGACCCGCAGGAGCGTATGGTCGCGATTTTCATGGCGCAGCTGCGGCCGGCCACAGGGGTGGACCTGAACCAGAAGTTCAAGGTCATGATCTACCAAGCGCTGGTGAAATAGGCTGCGGTGCGATCCCGGCCGGTCCGTTGATCCGAGTCGAAAATTCCGGTGAATTTGGAATGAGGCGCTCCGCGCTTGCGCTCGGCTGGTCTACGCATACGCCTGCCACGGCGCCGGAGAAACTCCGGCGCTCATTTTCATGGATACGTTCCTCCTTTTGGCCGGTGGCCTGGTTCTGCTCATTGCGGGCGGTGAATTCCTTGTGCGCGGTGCGGTGCGCCTTGCTGAGCGCTTCGGCATGTCGCCGCTGTTGATCGGCCTCACGCTGGTCGGTTTCGGCACCTCGACGCCGGAACTGGTGACGAGTGTGCAGGCGGCCATCGCCGGCTCGCCGGGCATCGCGGTGGGCAATATCGTCGGCTCGAACATCGCGAACATCCTCTTCATTCTCGGCCTTTCGGCGCTTATCACGCCGATCAAGGTGGGTCCGTCGGCGTTGCGGCGGGATGGGGTCATCGTGCTGGCGTCTGCGATCCTCTTCGCAGCCGTCTCTTGGGTGTGGGTCCTCGACCGGCTGGTGGGGATCGTCTTCCTCGCGGGTCTCGTCTCCTACATCGTTTACGCCTACCGACAGGAAAAGGTTGTTCCAGCCACCGCCACCGAGGGTCACACCGCAGCATTTGAAAAGGCAGAAGCGCACGATGAGGTGGTCGATCATCACCGCAAGACCCCCGCCCGGTCGGCGCGAATGGACATTGCCGTCTCGGCGGGCATCGCCGTCGCGGGCTTGGCCTTGGTCGTGGTCGGCGGTGGCCTGCTGGTCGACGGCGCCATTCGGCTGGCCCGGGGCTTCGGGATATCCGAATCGGTCATCGGGCTGACGATTGTTGCCGTGGGGACCTCCATGCCGGAATTGGTCACCTCCGTGGTGGCGGCTATCCGCAAGCACTCCGATGTGGCATTGGGCAATGTGCTCGGTTCGAACATCTATAACACGCTTGGGATCGGTGGAGTCACGGCCCTGATCTCGCCGACCGATGTGCCCGCCCAGATTGTGCGTTTCGACAATCCCGTGATGATTCTGGTTTCGGTCCTCCTGCTGGTCTTCGCCTGGACGGGAAATCGCATCGGTCGTCGCGAGGGCGGCGCTCTGATGCTGGGCTACGTGGCCTATGTGGCGATTCTCTGGCCGAAGTGAGGGCCGAGGAGCATCTCAAATGAAGGTGTAGTTGGGGTCGCTGACCCCGGTCCGGGTGGAAATCCCAAAACACCGGGGTCAGCGA